>NZ_JBSYOO010000038.1:0-47440 GCF_058244675.1 Candidatus Thiodiazotropha sp. AKIB8
GTAAATTCTGGTTCTGAGACGAGTCGACTCCGTTCGCGAAGGCTCAGAACCAGAATTTACTGGCCGCGAGCCCTCTTGTGATGTAGTGCTACCTTCTGAAGATGGCGAAACGCCATCCAAATCTTGATCCACAACTTCCGACAGACCAACATTAGCATCGTAGACCTCTCTTAACAAGGTCAGCCTTGCCTTATCTCGCTGTCTACGCAATTTAACGTCCATTCGCGAATTTGCGAAAGAAGTCAGCGAAAATAACTGATATCTCTTATTTAGCAGTAAAACGTAACGTCGCTCAATCCAATTATCAAAAATATGCCTAAGCATGTTCTCATCTGGCCATTGCCTCACATCGGGATATACCAGGCGTAGAAAGCCTACAACTTCGGTCGGTGTCGCGGGCTGAATTGCACCTAGTCCCCAAAGTAAAAAGCTGATCATTGAATTTAATACTCATGATCCGCTCGGCCTTCCTCTGGAGCTAGTAAACCAGACATTTCGTCGAGTTCTGAGTCTTTCTAATATTGGCGTAGTATCAAAATCAGAAAGATCCCCATGAAGAAGTTTTCCATAATTATCAATTGCCTTCGCTGGACCTTCATTCAAATAAGAGATATCGTCTTTGAACTCCTGATTCAAAATTAGAATAAAGTCAGTTCCTCGTGAATTATCCCTGACATGCTGGTGAGAGAATAAGCCAAGCTCACAAAATGACCCGACGCTAGAGGCAATTAACAGAACAGAATTGCTATGGCCTTTTATAAACTGGAGTTCATTTTCATGAGCCATACCTGAATATTTATGCCTAAGCTCTTCTAACCCGTCGTCTTCTCCAAGTACTACCTCAAACCCATCAGCCTCTAGCTCATTTTTCAGACGTAACCTCAAAGCTGATGCATCATCTTCATTTGCTTTTGATAGAGTCGGCCCACAAAGAAAAACGACATACTTCCTTTCTTCAAACGCCCCTTCTAAATCCTTTGCGAAATTCTGTATAGACTCTTTGAGAGGTTTCTTTCTCACATAATCCTCCCTGAAAAAGCCGCTGCCAATAATGATTGTCTATTGTTCTCTGCTTTAGAAAGCTGAATATCTAGGTCAATGTTCAGCCTATCGATTCCATCGAACTTCTCTGACACAAGTCGCGTTATTTCAGTTTGCTCCTCAAATGGAGGTAATGTTATTTCAGTATTTTTGACATCCTGCTGATTAATACTAGCTTGGTTTACCGCCCATTTTGCGCTCCGTATTAGCTTAGAACGACCGAATTTTGATTGAATGTAATAATCAACGTAATCAGAACTAACATTTGATGATAACTCCGATTTCATCATGTTTGACTCAAACAAACATGGCGTATAATCTTCTTTAACGACCATACATTTACCCAAATGCGTTGGGCTATTAACGCGATTAATAACCAAATTCCCTGTTTGAAGGCTATAGGTCTCAACCTCTGATTTGTTCGCGTTTACCTTTTGCAAATTGTCATAGGGTCGAACATACCCGTCTTGAAAGTCATCAATACGAACTATTGGTACGCCACTTCCGTATTTTGTCTTTGGCTGATACAGCCCATTTTGTGGCCCCCCTACAATTAGCGAATCTAGGCAAACCCACTCCCAATTACCAGGTAGGTCTTCTAGTTCTGCCACATTCTCTAGCTGTACTGGTTCTTTATATTTCTCCTTCCACTTATCATCCTTAGGCGTTTTTCCTTTTGCTTTGAATTTTTCAAGTTGTTGTTCTTCCCACTTTTGGCGGCGTTCTTTGAGGATACGTTCGAGTAGTTGGGAGGCAGGTTCGAGTTCGGTCGCTCCCGGCATCCTGCCTCCCGCGACATTAGCACTTCCTTGTGCGTCATCTTTGAGTCTTGCTTCACGCCATTCTTTGGTGAGCTCACCGGTGACGGCGGCTTTGAGGACGGATTGGCGGTATTGTTTGAGGAGTTGTTTGGCTTTTTTTAGGGCTTCGATGCCGGCGTCGATATGGGAGAAGAGTTCTTCGATTTTGGCGACGATGCGTTTTTGTTGTTCGGGTGGCGCCAATTTAAATGACACCTTATAGGCATCGTTACGATTCAAGCCTGGTATTGCTGTTGATTTATCTAACCTTGCTAGATTCAATTGCCCCAATTGATAGTACAGATATTTAATATCAATACCTTCTGGCGGAATTACATAATAGACTGTATCAATCGGCCAGCACGGCTGATGACTTATAAATATGTTACCAACATTACCTTTTCGACCTACTATCAAGCATGGTTCATCTATATAGGCTTTATTATGGCGCCCAACATCCCCACTGGACCCATAAACTGCCACTTCACCTGTTTCATCGCGTGTCTTTTTCGTTAAAGCCTTTCCATACTCTAGCTTTATTACGTCACCTAACGGGACAGCAGCCCATCCGTTTGGTAATCCACTATTTTCTACAGCACTCATGCAATGAGGTATCCATTTAATTCTTGAATTAAGTTATCCAAATCTTCCCCAAACAACTCCCTCGCCTTTAACAGCCCACCCTCCTGGTTAAAGGGGATATAGTTAAAGTCGTCTACTGTCATTTCGGCATTTTGGGCGATTTGGTCTTTTATTTTGTTTAGCAAGGCTAGTTGGTCTGGGGAGAATCTGTTTGTTTGGAGGTTGTCACCCTCTCCCCGGCCCTCTCCCGTCGAGGGAGAGGGGGTGGTTGTTTGGCCCTTTCCCACTAAGGGTGAGGGGATTTGATTTTGTTGTTTTAGCCAGTTGTCGAAACGCTCGTTGACCAGTTCGGTAAAGGGTTCGAGTACGTCGGTGATACCGGTGGCCAATCTGATGAGGCTGATCAGTATGGGTAATTTGCTCGCGGGCGGCGCGCCTCTTACTTTGGCTTTTTTCAGTTGTTCGTAGGCCTTCCAGACTTCAAACGGGGCGATATGGTACGGCGGTTGCTCGATCTCTTCGACCAGTTGGTTGATCATGTCGTAGCTGAGATGGCGTTTTTGGTAGGGTTGTTTGTAGATTAGCTCGATGGCGTCGATTTCGTTTTTGTGGTCCTGGATGAATTGTTGCCAGTTGTTGATGAGGCCTTCGGCTTTTTCCTCATCGAAACCGGTGCCTTCGATGATTTTATCAGGGCTGTCGTCGATGAGTTGGTCGGTGTCTTTGCGCAGGGTTTCGATGAGTTCTCGCAGGTCCGGGTTGTGGAAGGGTTTGATGAGTTTATCCGCTTTGGGTTTGAAGGTCTTTTGGATCTCTTGTTCGGTGACCTCTTCTTTGCCTACTTTGGCTTGAGCGGCTTTTATCAACTGTTCTTCGTTGGTTGAATGTATTAGGTTTGATGCTAGCGCAGTTAACGTGGTTGGTGGGATTATATCCCCCTCTCCCCAGCCCTCTCCCGCGAGGGGAGAGGGGGTTTGCTGCGTTTCTTTGAGTAGGTCGTTGATGCGTTTACGTTGGGGCTCGTTGAGTTTGAGGTCGAGCCGGATTAGGCGGTTGCCCAGGGCGCGCAGGGTGTCGGCGTGGCGGTCGCCTCGGGCGATCTGTTCCATGAGCTTTAGGGTGGAGACGCTGGGTTTGGTTTCGAGTGACTTGGTTTCGGTTTTGTCGGTTTCGGTGACACCGACGCAATCGACCAGAACAAAGCGACTTTTGCCGGGGGCATCGGGGGTGACTTTGTGCAGTTCGTCGCGGCTGATGATGCGGGTGCCGCGGCCTTTCATCTGTTCGTAGTAGGACTGGCTTTTGACATCGCGCATGAACATGACGCATTCCAGGGGCCGAATGTCGGTGCCGGTGGCGATCATGTCGACGGTTACGGCGATGCGGTATTGGGGATCGGTGCGGAAGGCTTTGATCGATTCTTCTGCGGTTTTTTTGCCGACTTTGTAGGTGATTTTTTTACAGAAGGCGTTGCTTTCGTTGAAGACTTCGCGGACGGCATCGACGATGCGGTCGCAGTGGTCGTCGTCTTTGGCGAAGATTAGGGTTTTGGGGACCCATTCCATGCGTTTTTCACCCTCTCCCCGGCCCTCCCCCGTCAAGGGGGAGGGGGTGTTTGGTTCATGCTTGTCCCGAGTATTTCCTTTCGAGGGTGTTAGGTCGTTTGTTTCACCCTCTCCCCAGCCCTCTCCCGTCAAGGGAGAGGGGGTGTTCGTGTTGCCCTCAGCTGAGGCTGACGAAATATGCCATTGACGTTCTGGGAAGCATTCGGGGAGGCAGCGGCTTTTGTAGGCTTGGATGACGGTACGGATCTGGTTGGGGGCGAGGACACTGCGGTCGAGTTGTTTGGCGAGCCACTCCTCTTCCTCGTCGAGCACTTCGAGGCGTTTTTGTTTGGTGAGGCGGTCGCGGATTTCGACCGCGGTGCCGGCGTCGATTTTGTTGCCCTGTTCGGTGAGCTCACTTTTGATGCGGTAGATGTCGTAGCCCACATTGACCTTGTCGACCACGGCGTCTTCGTGGGTGTATTCGGAGACGAGGTTTTGGTTGAAAAAGCCGATGGTCTTTTTGGTGGGCGTGGCTGTGAGGCCGATCAGAAAAGCATCGAAGTATTCCAGCACCTGGCGCCAGAGGTTGTAGATGGAGCGGTGGCATTCGTCGATGATGATGACATCGAAGGCTTCGATGGGGATATCGGGGTTGTAGCTGACGGGCCTTGGCTCTTTGCTGATTGTTGACCCTTCTACCTCAAAGCCTGAGTGTTCGTCTGCCTCGTCATCCAGCTCCTGGCCGGTGAGTTGGGAATACATGCGCTGGATCGTGGAGATGGTGACCTTGGTGGCGTCGGGAATACCGGCGCGGCCGAGGATGTTGACGTTGTAGTGTTGGGTGAATTTGCGGCCATCGTGGGGGATGACGAATTGTTCAAATTCATCCTTGGCATTGGTGGCGAGGTTGCCCCGGTCGACCAGGAACAGGGCGCGATTGATCTTGGCGAACTTGGACAGGCGATAGACTTGGGTGACGGCGGTGTAGGTCTTGCCGGAGCCGGTGGCCATTTGCAGCAGGGCGCGGGGTTTGGCTTGTTTGAGGCTCTGTTCGATACCATGGATGGCGTCGATTTGGCAGGTGCGCAGGTTTTCGGTGTTTAGCTCGGGTAGCTGTGCCATTCTGGCGCGGAGGGTGTTTTCCTCTTGCAACCAATCGAGCAGGGTTTCCGGGTGGTGAAAATGGAACACGAAGCGTGAGCGTGGGGATGGATCGCGCTCATCGCGGAAGCGGATTTCGTGATTGGTTGCTTCGTAGAGTAGGGGGAGCGGTTGACCCTCGGGCACCCAGCGTTGGATAAATTGAGTGTTTGAGCTGGCGTAACGGGCCGATTGTTCGGCTACCCCACCCAGGTCGGTCCCTTCCCGCTTGGCCTCGATGATGCCGCAGGCCTTGCCATCGACGAAGAGCATGTAGTCGGCGGGGCCGGTACTGGTGTCCATCTCCCTGACAGCCACACCGAGGGATTCATGCAGGTTAATTCGGTTTTTATCCTGGATGACCCATCCGGCGGCGATCAGTTTCTGGTCAATGATCTTGCGGGCTTCTGCTTCGTGGAGTGTCTGCTCGGGGGGTGTCATGGCTGGCACCGCCTGCATTGGCGCTGCTGTTGCTGCTCTTTAAGGGTCTTGAAAGAACGATGTGCTTTTTTATGGCTCAATGGCGTCTTCCATGAAGTCTGGGGCAGAAGTGGGTTTGAACCCGTTCATGTTTAGCTTATTTAACTATTAATATCAATGTAATGGTGAATTGAGGTGATTTGGGTGGGCGGTATAGGAAAGAGGTTCTTTTTTGAGGGGGAGTGTTTTTATTCGTTCCCACGCTCTATGTGGGTAAGAGGAAATGTTGCGGTAGGGTTGGCGTTATCTGGGATAGGTATGGCGGTTGTTTGGTGGGGCCATGCCCCACCTTTTCGAATCTTTGCATAACAGAACAACCTCTCGATTGTGTCTATTCCTATGCTTCATCTGAATGGAACTCTAGCAGTTATAGCAACTCTCAAGTGACCATCACGCTCATTCAAGCTAGAATGCTCGATTGTTCGAGCCGGCCTCTCCATGACGGTTAGAATTTTTCTTAAGCTCCTAATGCAGAAAAAACCATCAGATGTTGATTAAGTACACGCTCCCTACCCTGCTGCTGCTGTTTATTACCGGCTGTTCCAATTTAAACAGTAAATCTGATGACGAAGCTTCGGTCGCTGTTAAAAATAGTTTTCCACCGGGTCACCTGTTGCCGGGAGGCGCCCAGGGTGAACAAGATGCTGGTCTGAAAACCTTTGATCAGGAGAAGCCGAAAGAGAAACAGGCCAGTAAAGATAGAACTGAGATTTTCTATGGCACTGGGCAGTTTGTGAAAAGCGATAAATCGATCGATAAGGCTGCGGCTTCAGCACCTGCAGGCGATATTACCCTTAATTTCGAAAAGGCCGATCTGCGTGAGGTGATTCAGACAATACTCGGGGAGCTACTCGATGAGAGCTATATCCTCGATCCGGCGGTAAAGGGCAATGTGACCATCCAGACAGGAAAATCGTTGAGTCGTGCGGATCTGCTGCCGACCCTGGAGACCCTGCTGAGGATGAATAACGCCGCCATGGTTAATGTGGATGGGGTCTACCGTGTTCTGCCCCTGGGCAAGGCTGTACAGGGGCAAAAGGTGCCCAGGCTTGCTGATAGCAGCGCGCCAATACCGGCCGGGTACGCCCTGCAGATTGTACCGCTGGAGTATATTGGCGCCCGCGAAATGGCAGAGATACTCCAACCGTTAGCGCCGAAAGAGAGCATCATAAGGGTCGATGCAGTGCGCAACCTATTGGTTATGGGCGGTACCGGCGCCGAGATGGCGGGGCTTCTGGAGACAGTCAATCTTTTTGATGTGGACTGGATAAAGGGGCTGTCGGTCGGTTTCTTCCCCCTGAAGTATGCCAAGGTCTCCACTGTCACCAAAGAGCTACAGGCGATAGTCGGCAGTATCGATAGCAACCCCCTGCAGGGCATGTTTCGCATCGTACCGATTGATGAAGCCGATGGTATCCTGGTGGTGACACCACAAAAGCGCTATCTGGATCGGGTGGCTGAGTGGATTCCAAGACTCGATCGGGTCGATACTCAGGACGCCGGAACCGGGCAGCGTCTCTATGTCTACCGGGTACAAAATGGCGATGCAGAAGATCTGGCGGATATGCTTCAGCAGCTCTTCTCATCCGCAGCTTCAACACGCACAAAAAACAAATCTGCCAAGGTCGCACCAGGAAAAACAAAAAAGACGCTGAGCAGTTCAACAGATAGTGAATCAAAGACTGTATCGTCTACATCCGTGACCCGTATGACCCTGACCGGTACAGTGGGCGACTCATCTGATAAAGAGATCAGGGTAGTGGCCGATGCCAAACACAACTCTCTGGTGATCACGGCAACCCCCTCACAATATGCAAGCATGTTGGAAGCACTGGAGAAGTTGGATCAGCGCCAGCTTCAGGTAATGGTTGAGGCGACCATAATCGAAGTGGCGTTAACAGATTCACTAAGATATGGCCTTCAATGGGCATTTAATGGTGGTGTAGATGGTGATAATTTTACTGGTATCGGGGGGCTTACTCTTGGTACCGAGACTGCTAATTTTGGAACAACATTAGCGTACACCCTTCCCGGTTTTAACTTCTCACTGTTACGTAATGCGAGCGATGTTCGCGCGATATTTTCTGCCCTGTCTGAAGACACTTTGGTTCGAGTACTTTCCTCACCCTCACTGATGGTACTTGATAATGAGACAGCCTCTATTCAGGTCGGTGACCAGGTTCCGGTAGTGACTACACAGCAACAGTCTACTACTGACAGTACTGCCAGTTTAATTAACAACGTGAGTTATCGAGATACGGGTGTGATGTTAGAGGTCACCCCAAGAGTCAATCCTGGTGGGTTGGTTACATTGGAAGTCTCGCAAGAGGTCAGTGATGCCTCCACAACCACATCGTCGACGGTTGACTCACCAACCATCTCAACCCGGAAGATCGAAAGCACCGTGGCGGTACAGAATGGAGAGGCTCTGATTCTGGGTGGTTTGATCAGGGATCAGGGCAGCAGTGGTAGCTCCGGTCTCCCCTTTCTAAGCAATTTACCCTTGATAGGTTGGTTGTTCGGTCAGGAGTCAGACAGCAGCAGGCGAACAGAGTTGGTCGTGGTGCTGGTGCCGACTGTTGTCTCTGATTCCAGTGACAACAGAAAAGTGGTTGAGTCTTTCAGAAGAAAACTTGAAGGATTGAAGGGTACCTTTTAACGACCAAGCTCAGCCGTGGCGGCACGTCAGCGCAGACGTCGGCTGGAGCAACTGGTTATATGGATTTGTACACATATTCCCTTCCTACTATTTTCGGGCTATGTTCTTCAAGCAGCCACTCACTCATTTAGCAAAATTACGTTACTCATTTTGTAGCCATATTACAGTGTTGTCTGGAGTACGTTTCATCTTTTGTGAAGCATTCTGATCTAATATAGATTGCTTTGCGCGCGATCCAGACGGCGATAGCCGATAGCTTCACTGATATGTTTGGCGCCAATCTGTGATTGATCCTCAAGATCTGCAATGGTGCGGGCAACTTTGATAATGCGGTGATAGGCCCGCATCGAGAGCCCAAGCTGGTCGATGGCTCTTTGTAACAGGGCTTGGTTGGACTCGGCGATTTGTATGTGAGTCTCGATTTCACTACCGGCCAGGGCCTGGTTGGTCTTACCTTGGCGCTGTTGTTGTCGATCTCTTGCAGCCATAACCCGATCACGTATTGCATCACTCCCCTCCTCTCTATTGGTCTCAGCACGACGCCCAATTTCGATCGGCTGTCGTGGAACTTCAACATGCATATCGATACGGTCAAGCAGCGGGCCGGAGATACGGCTTCTATACCGGGTGATCTGTTCAATAGTACAGTGGCATCGCTGGCTGCCATCTCCAAGATGGCCACAGGGACAGGGGTTCATCGCAGTGATCAATTGAAAACGGGCAGGGTAGTCAACTTGGCGGTTGGCCCTTGAGATGGTGATCGAGCCATTCTCCATCGGCTCCCGCAGCACCTCCAGTACATGGCGGTCGTATTCAGGCAGTTCATCTAAGAAGAGCACACCCTGATGGGCGAGAGAGATCTCTCCCGGCTTTGGGTTGCTACCACCACCGACCAGCGCAACGGCTGAGGCAGTGTGGTGGGGGGCGCGAAAGGGGCGTTGGCGCCAGTAGGCTGAATCAAAAGGTTGTTGCTGGGCGACTGAGCGAATGGCTGCGCTCTCCAGGGCCTCTTGCTCGACCATTGGCGGCAGAATGCTAGGCAGACGAGCGGCGAGCATCGATTTACCTGTGCCTGGAGGGCCTATATAGAGGAGTGAATGTGAGCCAGCGGCACTGATCTCCAAAGCGCGGCGCGCCTGTTGCTGCCCAATCACATCTTTCATGTCCGGGTGTGTCACCGGCGATTCGGTTTTGGGTTGCTGATATATGGGAAGTGGCTGCACCCCATTCAGATGTGCACAGACCTCCAGCAGGTGTCTGGCTGGAAAGCAGCTGAGATCGTTGACCAGTGTCGCCTCAGGGGCATTCTGTTCAGATACGATCAATGATCGGTTTGCATCTCTGGCTGCCAGGGCGGCGGGGAGAATGCCATGAACCCGACGCAGTTCTCCCGACAGCGCCAGCTCTCCTGCGAACTCATAGTCATCTAGTGACTGTTTGGGAATCTGCCCAGAGGCCGCGAGAATGCCAAGGGCGATGGGTAGGTCGAATCTTCCACCCTCTTTCGGCAGGTCGGCTGGTGCAAGGTTGATCGTGATGCGGCGGGCGGGGAACTCAAACTGACTGTTGATCAGGGCACCTCTGACACGATCCTTGCTTTCACGCACCGCCATCTCTGGTAATCCGACGATAGAGAGTGCAGGGAGTCCGTTGGCGAGGTGAACTTCGACTGTGACCAGGGGAGAGCGGATGCCCTCCTGGGCACGGGAGTAGAGTATGGCGAGTGACATCGGTTCCTTCCGTGGTTTCGCAGGTCGATTATTCCGCTATCGACGATGTTTTGATCTGTTGTTGCTGCGCGATAGTGCGTCAGCCGGGCTTATCAGCTTGCAATGAGTGTGGAGCCAGCCAGCCTAGTCCTGTTGCTCTTCCAACGCTTTTACCTGTTGTTCCAGTTGTTTAAGTTTCTCCCGTGTGCGGGATAACACAGCGGCCTGAACCTCAAACTCTTCCCTGGTTACCAAATCTAACTTGGCCAATCCCGATTCCAGACCGGCGCGAAGATTTTTCTTAACATCGCCTTGCAGGGTCTGAATGCCGGCAGGTAGGGCGCTGGAAAGCCGTTGGGCCAGATCATCAATTAGTTTCGAATCAATCATGAAGCAGACAATAGCCAGTGTTGACGCTGTTGTCCAGACGGGCGCACCTGTAGATTAATTGTCTCATTATTACAACAAATATTGGTTGTGTAGTTATCGAGACATGAAGCCGTGACCGGACTCACAGTTTCCGGATTACGCACCGGTTTGGTGCACTGATGCAGTGCATGCCCATTTTTGTGACTACAAATAAGGCACAGAGATTTTATTGATCTCTACTTAACTTCTGAAATATTACAGAAATGTCATGTTTTACAGTCGGTTGCAATGATTGGCACGAAGTCTGATTAGTTAAACGCACATTCGGCTTATCTCACGAAAGAGCTGAACCAAAATTTCAACATTTTAATGATCGATATAAGTAGAGGTATTGAAAACCATGAAAATGAATAAACTTGCTCTGGCCTGTGGTGTTGCATTGCTGGGGTTGTCATCAGTTGCTGCAGCCGAGATCAGTACCAACGTTGGTGTAACCAGCAACTACATCTGGCGTGGTCTTACCCAATCAGGTAACAGCACTGCCTTCTCTGGTGGCGTTGATTATGCTCATGATTCCGGTCTCTATGCAGGTACCTGGATCTCTGAGGCTTGGGATGACTATGAGTTGGATTTCTACGGTGGTTATGGCGGTGAAGTCGCTGGCGTCAGCTACGATGCAGGCCTGATCTACTACTCCTACTCAAGTGATTCAGACTCAGATTTCGCTGAAATCAATGCCAATGTTGGCTGGAATTTCCTCTCTGCAGGTTTTGCCTATGTGATCACTGCTGAAGACGCAGTTGAAGCGGTTGAAGAGGATCTCTACTTCTACCTGGGCGGTAGCTTCGACCTTCCTGAAGATTTCTCAATTGGTCTGACCGTTGGCTTTGTTGAGCCAGATGGTGATGGCGATGATGACGCAGATGACTACATGCATTATCAGATTGACGTATCCAAGGCTACTGGTGATTTCGGTGATGTGACTTTCAGTCTCTCTGATACCGATCTGGACGATACCGATGCAGCGGGTGAAGACTCAGATATGCGTTTCTTCGTCTCCTGGTCAAAAGAGTTCTAAATTTTTTGTCCAGCTAAATCATTTGTCCGCCTTCGGGCGGACTAGGTAACTGAGGAGTAACAGCATGAAAATGATTTCCGCAATCATTAAGCCATTCAAGCTTGATGATGTTAGAGAAGCGCTGTCAGACGTTGGTGTGGCCGGTATTACCGTCACCGAGGTCAAGGGTTTCGGACGACAAAAGGGTCATACCGAGCTCTACCGTGGCGCTGAATATGTAGTCGACTTTCTTCCAAAGATTAAAGTTGAAATTGCAGTTGATGACGAGGTGGTTGATCAAGTGGTTGAGGCGATATCCAATGCCTCTAAGACCGGCAAGATCGGCGATGGCAAGATCTTTGTCACCACCCTCGAACAGGTGGTCCGTGTGCGTACTGGCGAAACCGGTTCTGAAGCACTGTAACCGATTAGTAACTGAATATTGGAGAGTATCGTGGAAGCGATTACACAACTAAGCTACGCATTGGACACCTTCTACTTTTTGGTGTCTGGTGCACTCGTAATGTGGATGGCAGCAGGTTTTGCCATGCTCGAAGCCGGTCTGGTTCGAGCGAAAAATACTACTGAAATCCTCACAAAGAACGTCGCCCTGTTTGCCATCGCTTGTATTATGTACATGCTGATGGGTTACAACATCATGTACCCGGCTGACGGCAATGGAATCTTTCCTGCGCTGGATCTGAGCTTCATGTTTGGTGGTGACAATAGTGTCGAAGATGTATTGGCCAGCAATGGCGATACCTACTACTCCGGCATGTCTGACTTCTTCTTCCAGGTGGTGTTTGTTGCCACAGCCATGTCTATCGTCTCTGGTGCGGTAGCTGAGCGTATGAAGCTCTGGGCATTCCTGGTGTTTGCTGTGGCGATGACCGGTGTCATCTATCCTCTGCAGGGCTACTGGAAATGGGGCGGTGGCTTCCTGGATGCAGCTGGTTTCCAAGACTTTGCTGGTTCCGGTGTAGTGCATCTGTGTGGTGCGTCAGCTGCTTTGGCTGGTGTTATCCTGCTTGGTGCTCGTAAAGGAAAATACTCAGCAGATGGTCGTGTTAATGCGATACCTGGCGCCAATATGCCGCTTGCAACCCTGGGTACTTTCATACTCTGGTTAGGATGGTTCGGCTTCAATGGTGGTTCAGAACTGAAAGTTTCTGATATCGGTGAGGCAAATGCCGTAGCAGCTGTCTTCGTCAACACCAATGCAGCTGCAGCCGGTGGTGTAGTAGCGGCTCTGTTGACTGCCCGCGCACTGTTCGGCAAGGCTGATCTGACCATGGCATTGAATGGTGCTTTGGCTGGTCTGGTAGCGATTACCGCTGAGCCATTGGCGCCAACACCGCTATGGGCAACCATTGTCGGCTCCATTGGCGGCATCCTGGTTGTTTTCGCAATCATCACTATGGATAAGATCAAAGTTGACGATCCTGTGGGCGCTATCTCTGTCCATGGTGTAGTTGGTATGTGGGGTCTGATTGCAGTGCCCTTCTCCAACACCGATGCCAACTTTGGTGCACAGCTCCTGGGTCTCGGCGTCATCTTCGCCTGGACTTTCATTGCCAGCTTTATCGTATGGCTGGTCCTCAAAGTTGTCATGGGTATCCGTGTCAGTGAAGAGGAGGAGTACGAAGGCGTCGACCTTGGAGAATGTGGTATGGAAGCCTATCCGGAGTTCACCGGTAGCCGGGGTTCCGGACTCTGATCTCATATTGATGGGATGACTACACTGCAAAAGGGTGCTTCGGCACCCTTTTCAGTCTCTGCATGTTTCATATCCACTTCTAATCTGCTCCGCCCGCTCGCTCGTGTGAATCACCACACCAGTACATGCTCCTTGTTTTTTGATAGGCTATCGCCTTCATATCGCATTTATTTTCAATTCAAAAATTTTGGTGACAGCTATGGTAAGCCGCACTATCGGGTATTTCGAAAATATAAGGGTATTACTAACCTTCAGAGTAGTAGCGCTCTCTCTCTTCATCGCAATTGTCTACCCTCTAATGCTGCATGCCGGAGTCTATAAGTGGACGGATGAGCAGGGACGGGTTCATTTCAGTGACCGCCCTGTGTCTGAATCATCGACTGAAGTAAAGATCAGACCAGCACCGAGCAATAGTTCAAGCAATGAAATACCGGAACAACGACAGCAGAAAATGAAACGTATGCTGGACAGCTACCAAGAGGATCGAAGCAATAAAAAAGAGGCCCGGCAAAAGGCGAAAAAAGAGAAAGAAAAACGTAAGGCAAAATGTATCTACGCTAAAGACAGATACAACTCTCATAATCGTGCTAGAGGAATATATAATTTCAAGAAGGATGGCGAACGTAGCTATATGAGTGATGCAGAGCGACAAAGCCATATGAAGCAGTTGAAAGCGGATGTGGATCGTTGGTGTAAGTGATGTCGCTTGTTTGTCGTTGAAGCAACATCAAAAAAGGGGCCGTCTGGCCACTGCCGTCCCATTACTTTAACTATTACGTTTGTAACAGATTCATTGCTGTTGGTTTCTATTGCTGATTGAGAATTGAGACATGAAAAGCAGCGTAAAGCAGAGGGTTACGGCTAGAAAAAACGTACAAGTAATCAGTATCTTAAATAGGTGGGGATAGAAACCCCCCTCTCCCCTCGCGGGAGAGGGGCTGTTCTGAGAAGATTGAAAGTTAATGGGGTAGCAGTGGCCGTCTGGCCCCATTATTTGTTCACTTAGTTAACCTTATTCCCAATCAGTGCACACTACCGAAGGATAGATCCAGAGAGTAGGGAGGAAGTGGTATGCCGGCAATTTTACATGCTTGCACGACCGGCCCTCTTGGGAAGAGACTGTAGAGATATTTTTTACCACCCTTCTGCTTGACTTCGCCTGTCATGGCTTTTAGCACCAGCCTTGCACTGCATGTGGCGCCATTCTGTTCACAGTGATGACGTAGAAAATGTATCACTTCCCAATGGGCATCGGTCAGCTCGATATTCTCTTCTGCGGCAAACTTTATTGCTTGATCCTCTGTCCAATCTTCGAAGCCCTCAGGGGTGTTGCTGTTCTCAACAGCCATAGGATTCATATCTGGCATCGGTTTATCTCCAGTGGTGATGGTTGTGATTTCTAGAGGTCATTTATATTCGGTTTTAGTGCCTCCACGCCTTAAAGATAGAACAGATTTCTATAAAGACCAAGAAAAATAGTAGGGTATTTCGCAGTATTAATTTCCTGCGTGACCAGCTAGCGACAAGAAGGGATGTTTTCCGCTACCATGGAGCAGTATAGCCGGCTTGGCTTGTTCAACTATTTTTAGGTGTATCAGTTAGTTATGTCTGACAATCCTCCGTTTGTCCTGGTAGATGGTTCCTCCTACCTTTTTCGCGCCTACCATGCGCTTCCGGAACTCAGTAACTCTAAGGGTGAGCCGACTGGCGCTATTGTGGGTGTGTTGAATATGCTGCGACGACTCTTTAATGACTATCGTCCAGAGCATATTGCAGTCGTCTTTGATGCGCCGGGTGGGAGCTTCAGAAATGAGATCTATCCTGAGTACAAGGCAAACCGCCCGCCGATGCCTGAAGACCTCCGCTGCCAGATTGAGCCGCTACATGAAATCATTCAAGCCATGGGACTCCCTCTGGTAATGGTATCCGGGGTTGAGGCCGACGATGTCATCGGCACCCTTGCTAGCCAGGCGACTGATGAGGGGGTTAAGACGGTGATCTCCACTGGAGACAAGGATATGGCGCAACTGGTCAATCCACTAGTCAGTCTGGTCAATACCATGTCTGAAACGACAATGGATGAGCAGGGTGTGGTTGAGAAGTTCGGTGTCAGGCCAGATCAGATTATCGACTACCTGGCCTTGGTGGGTGATAGTTCGGATAACATTCCCGGGGTACCGAAGTGTGGACCAAAGACAGCGGCAAAGTGGTTAAAAAGCTACGATTCTCTGGATAATCTGATCAGTAAGGCTGACGAAATAGGCGGTAAAATCGGTGAAAACCTACGATCCAGTCTCGATCAGCTGCCTATGTCGAGATTACTGGCAACCATCAAGTTAGATGTCGATCTGGATAAAAAGCCAACGGAATACGTCTTAGGTGAGCAGAATACCGAGTCATTAAGAAGCCACTATGAGCGAATGGAATCCCCACGCCTGCTCTCCACTCTGGATGAGAAAGGGGAGGGGGAGGTAGAGGAAGTGTCGCAACCTCAGCTTGAAACAGACTATCAGGCGATATTCACTAAAGAGGCTTTCCTGGAGTGGATGGATCGCCTCAAGCAGAGTGAGTTGTTTGCCTTCGACACGGAAACCACCAGTCTGGACTACATGCAGGCAGAGTTGGTCGGTCTATCTTTTGCCGTGGTGCCGGGAGAGGCTGCTTATCTACCCCTGGCCCATGACTATCCGGGAGCACCTGAACAGCTCTCTTTGGATTGGGTGCTGAGTCAGATGAAACCTTTGCTGGAAGATCCGCAACAGAAAAAGCTGGGTCAGAACCTTAAATACGATATGAGTGTGCTCGCCCGCTACGATATTCAGATGCAGGGTATCGCCTATGACACCATGTTGGAGTCCTATGTGGTCGATTCCACTGCGACACGGCACGATATGGATTCATTGGCGAAAAAGTATCTCGACCATAGCACCATTCACTTTGAAGATATCGCGGGTAAAGGAAAAAAGCAGCTCACTTTCAACCAGATAGATCTGGAGCAGGCGGTGCCTTATGCTGCTGAAGATGCAGATATTACCTTGCGGCTTCATGAGAAGCTCTGGCCTAAACTAGAGAGTGAGCATTTACTAACAAAACTATTCACTGAGTTGGAGGTAGCCCTTGTGCCGGTATTATCCCGTATCGAGCGCAATGGGGTGAGCGTCAACAGTGAGATGCTGCGGGCTCAGAGTGATGCCTTTTCACGCCAGTTACATGAGTTGGAACAGCGTGCCTATACCCTGGCTGGACATAACTTCAATCTGGGTTCTCCCAAGCAGATTGGCGAGATCTTTTTCAACGAGCTACAGCTGCCTGTAATCAGTAAAACGCCCAAAGGGGCCCCCTCTACAGCTGAATCGGTGCTGATTGAATTGGCTGACCAGGGGCATGACCTGCCGGCAGTCATTCTTGAACATCGGGGCTTGGCAAAGCTGAAGTCGACCTACACCGATAAGCTGCCTGAGATGGTGAACCCAGAGACTGGACGGGTACATACCTCCTACCATCAGGCGGTGGCAGCAACCGGCAGGCTCTCCTCGACCGACCCCAATTTACAGAACATTCCCATCCGCAAAGAGGAGGGCAGACGAATCAGGCAGGCTTTTATACCTCAGCATGGCTGGAAGATGCTGGCAGCAGACTACTCACAAATAGAGCTGCGCATCATGGCCCATCTCTCCCAGGATAGTGGCCTTTTAAAGGCGTTTTCCGAAGGTAAGGATATTCACACCGCTACTGCTGCAGAAGTCTTTGGTGAAGATCTGGACAAGGTCAGCACTGACCAGCGTCGTTCTGCCAAAGCGATCAACTTTGGTTTGATCTACGGTATGTCTGCATTCGGTCTGGCTCGGCAGTTGGGTATAGAGAGAAAGGCTGCCCAGGAGTATGTCGATCTCTATTTCGAGCGTTACCCAGGCGTTTCAGAGTTTATGGACAAAATTCGCGAGCAGGCGCATCAGCAGGGATATGTAGAGACCCTTTTTGGCAGACGTCTCTATCTACCTGAAATAAATGCGCGGAACCACCAGCGTCGTACCGCTGCAGAGCGTACAGCAATCAATGCACCGATGCAGGGGAGTGCCGCAGACATCATCAAGCGGGCGATGCTCTCAGTCGATCAGTGGATTGAGGGTGAAAAGCCTCCGATCAGGATGTTGATGCAGGTTCACGATGAGCTGGTATTCGAGGTGGAGCCTGGATATTTGGAGTCAGCGGAGAAGATTCTACGAGAACGCATGGAGCATGCTGCGACCCTCGCTGTACCCCTGCTGGTCGAGATAGGGGTGGGCGATAATTGGGATGAAGCCCATTGATCTGAAATTATTTTTAAATAGTTGAGCGATTAGCTGAACTTTTTTTCGCAGGCCTAGTCTATGTTTCTGTAAGTTGTACGGCACGGGTCGCTTTCCTCCCTTTGCGACCCACCCCTTCCCGGTAACCCCATCCGGGAAGATCCGGCCCTGATAGTCTCTCCCCTTAGACTACCAGGGCCTTCTTTTTTCTCCATAAAATAATTTGTTTCTCATTGATTCCATTGAATTATTTATTGGAGATTAATCTTTTTTAGCGACTACTGGAATCAGCTCTCTTTTCCAGCTCAAACCAGATGTCCATAACTTCATGACAGGTTTCGATACCCTGTTTTTTCAGCGAGGAGAATCTCTGAACAGTAATCTCAGGGTGATCGTTGAGGCTGCGTTCTACCTTTAATTGGGTGTTTTTTGCTGCACCGCTCTTTAGTTTGTCAGCCTTGGTCAGCAGGATATGAGTCGGAAGCCCGTGATGGGTGTTCCATTGCAACATCTGCAGATCAAATTGGGTCAGGGGGTGACGGATGTCCATCAGCAAAATCAATCCCCTCAAACATTCTCGGTTTTCTATATAGTCAGCCAGACTCTGCTGCCACTGTTTTTTGACCGATTCTGCAACTTTGGCGTAGCCGTATCCCGGCAGGTCGACCAGTCGGCGCTCATCATCCAGTGAGAAAAAATTAAGTAATTGGGTGCGTCCTGGCGTTTTACTGGTTCGCGCCAGAGATTTTTGGCTGCAGAGGGTATTCAGGGCGCTCGATTTTCCAGCATTGGAACGACCAGCAAAAGCGACTTCATAGCCACTGTCTGCCGGTGATTGGGATAATTTGGCCGCACTTTTCAGAAAGTGGGCTTGATGATAGTAGGGGTTCATGGTCATCCTTCGATCGGTGAACCCGTAAGTTTAGCCTGTCTGGGCTGCCGGTCACCAGTCTGGTGTACGTGAAAGCACCAGAAGGTTATGTGGCTATTATGGAAGTTAAATTATCTTTCGGAGAAAGATCAACTCCAGAGGCGTTGAATCCAGGACTTTTTGCTCAATTTGGTTTGAGCCCCAGCCTTGATAAAGAAGCCACTGTATTGCATATCCTCTTCCATAATATGCTTTGTCAGCCAGGTTTTGAGAAAGTGCATCAACTCAAAGCCGATGGCGGTCTTGCCCGTTGAGACCTTCTCCAGAAGGTCAGAGACAGACTCGAGTAGCTCTTCATGGATCTCTTTATGCTCATCGTATCCGGGGTAGTTGAGGATACGCATCAGACTCTCTTCAACAGCAAAATGTATGCGAGTGTATTCAGCCAGATCAGCAAGAATGGCCTGGACTACATCACTTCCATGGCGCTGATGTATCGCTTCATGCATTTTATTTACTAAATCGACCAGCATTTTGTGCTGTTCGTCGATCTCTTCGATGCCGACACTTAAAGTGTCGGTCCACTCTACAAATTTGCCCATATGTGCATCCTTACTACTCGATAATATCTTCTTAGTTTGTCAAATAAACGGCATTATATTGTGACAGGCTTCACGTATTCGCACAAATATAAGCGGCTGTGGTTTTTTAAACTTTAATCACCCCTTTCCCATGTTCCCGATTTTCCACCACTCTTCTCTATAAGCTGAACATTAAGGAGAGACATTCCCCGGTCAACAGCTTTGCACATATCGTATATGGTGAGCAATGTGATCTGAGTGGCACAGAGTGCTTCGATCTCTACACCAGTCTGGCCCTGAGTTTCGACATGGCAACGGCAGTAGATAGTACTGGTCTCTTTTTCCGGGATGAGGTCGATAGCAACCTTGGTCAGGGAGAGGGGATGGCAGAGTGGAATCAGGTCTGATGCTTTTTTAGCTGCCATGATGCCGGCAACCCGAGCGATACCGAGCACATCCCCCTTTTTGTGACGGCCTTCAACGACCATTTCAAGGGTCTCAGCCTGCATCGATATTCGACCTTCGGCAATTGCCTTGCGCCGGGTTGAGGCTTTATCCCCCACATCCACCATGTGAGCCTCACCAGAGGCGTTGAAGTGGGTGAACTCTGCCATCAATATCCTGCCTCGCGTTCAATCTGCTTAGAGATTTCCCGTGCCTCGAAAGTCATTTCTTCCAGGTCAGCCATAACAAAGGTGGCTGGCGATTTACCTACGCCACCTATGGTACCGGGATTGATCAGGTGTGTGGTACCACCTTGGATATTGGTGAATTGCTCAAACCCAAGTTTATGGCTGTGGCCGCAGCAGACCAGATCCCAGTCACCTGTTGCAGCCATCGCCCGAGCATAGTGGGGGTAGTGCACCAGAAAGATTTTTCGACCGGCCAGTTCAACTCCTGCGTCCATACCATGATAGTGAATATTACTGTCATCATTGTTAGCGAGTCTGGCCAGGGTATAGAGATCTCCGGAGTTGTTACCGTGAATCACATGTATAGGCAGGTCATATTTCTGCAGACAATGGAGTGTACTGGGTGCGACGACATCACCGCAGTGCAGTACAGCCTCAGCACCATCCTCCTTGGCCGACTCAACAGCGGCATCCAGTAAGGGAATATGGTCATGACTGTCAGAAACTATACAGACCTTCATATTTCGCTCCTGGATACCTTGACACTATCTCTGGCAATGAACACTTAGAAGTGTGGTTTTTCAGGTGCGTCTTGGAACATTTTCACCGAATTACTAATCTCATTCTTAGCTGCTTCAATGCCATCCCATCCGGAAACACGAACCCATTTTCCCTCATCGAGATCTTTGTAGTGTTCAAAGAAATGGGCAATACGCTCCATAAGCTCCGTAGGCATATCCTCATAGCTTTTTACATGGCTCCAGCGGCTTGAGACGCTGTCTATGGGTACCGCAACAACTTTCGCGTCATCACCGGATTCGTCGGTCATTTTCAAAACCGCAACTGGACGGCAGCGGATTACTGAGCCTGGAATCAGGGGAAATGCAGTAGGCACCATAACATCGCAGGGGTCGCCATCGTCTGACAGGGTATGGGGAATATAGCCATAGTTGGCAGGATAGTGCATGGCCGTACGCAGGATGCGGTCGACGAACATCGCCCCAGTCTCTTTGTCGACCTCATATTTCACAGGTTCTGCATTTGCGGGGATTTCAATTATGACGTTTATTTCGTCAGGAATGTTTTTTCCCGATGAGACGCGGTCTAGGTTCATTTATCTTACCTTGCAGGTGGAAAACAGCTGTTATCGAATCCAGCCGGTTGGGCCGGTGGTGTTTGAGAAGTGAAGAGTACGGATAACCAGAGCAGGTGTCTAGTGCAGTGTCCTATATTGTTTGATGTTTTTAGAGGCCCACAAATGCAGCAGGCTAAGGGTTATCAGGCTAAAAATGGCAGGCCACTATCCAACGAGATGCAAGCAGCTACCTTGCGCTGCACAACTGCACTTACATGGGTTATATCAGTCAAGCTGCCGAATATAGAAACCGGATAACCACGAATTAAGAGTGGCCTTTGGTCACTAAAAAGGGGAGCCGAAGCTCCCCCTGATTCTTGCTTGAAGTGTCCTATTTTAGAGAATAGGCACAATCAACAGTGCAACGATGTTGATAATCTTGATCAAAGGATTGATCGCAGGACCGGCAGTATCTTTGTAGGGGTCACCCACGGTGTCCCCGGTAACGGCTGCCTTATGTGCGTCAGAGCCTTTGCCACCGAAATTTCCATCTTCGATGTACTTTTTCGCATTATCCCAGGCACCACCACCGGCGGTCATTGAGATGGCGACAAACAGACCGGTTACGATGGTACCGATCAGCAAGCCACCCAGCGCCTGGGCACCGAGGAACAGGCCGACCAGCAGCGGTACTGCAATGGGCAGCAGAGAAGGGACGATCATCTCCTTGATGGCCGCCTTGGTCAGCATGTCTACAGCTTTGCCATAATCAGGCTTCTCGCTGTGGTCCATAATCCCAGGTTTCTCGCGAAATTGACGCCGCACCTCATTGACGATTCCACCAGCAGCTCGACCCACTGCCTCCATGGCCATGGCACCGAACAGGAAGGGCACAAGGCCGCCAATGAGCAGGCCAATAAGTACCATGTGGTTGGATAGGTCGAAGCTTATGCCGGAACCGAAATGGCTCTCCAGACTGTGCGTGTAGTCGGCAAACAACACCAGTGCTGCAAGACCCGCTGATCCGATTGCATAACCCTTGGTCACTGCTTTGGTGGTATTGCCCACCGCATCCAGTGGATCAGTGATATTACGGATCTTCTCGTCCAGCTCCGCCATCTCGGCGATGCCACCGGCGTTATCGGTGATAGGACCGTAGGCGTCAAGGGCGACAATGATGCCTGTCATAGAGAGCATGGCAGTGGCTGCAATGGCGATACCGTAGAGGCCGGCCATGTCATAAGCGCCCCAGATTGCTGCGCATATTACCAATACCGGTGCCGCAGTGGCCTTCATCGAGATGCCCAGGCCGGCGATGACATTGGTGCCGTCTCCGGTTGTGGATGCTTCAGCAATGGAGCGGACAGGGGAGTATTCGGTAGAGGTGTAGTACTCTGTGATTACCACCATGGCTGCAGTCAGCACCAGGCCAATCATGGCAGATCCAAAGAGTGCCATTACCGGGTCAGTCACAGCGACACCACCGACCACAATGTTCGCACCGCTCATCATGTAGTCAGTGACAAAGTAGAAGGCTATAGCCGCCAATACACCCGCGACAATCAGACCCTTATAGAGAGCTGGCATCACATTGGTATCGGAATCCTTCGCTTTGACGAAGTAGGTGCCGATGATGGAAGCAATAATGGAGACACCCCCCAGTACCAAGGGGTAGATAACCGCCTCGTTACCCAGTCCTGTAACCAGCAGGCTGCCAAGCAGCATGGTGGCAACTACGGTAACCGCATAGGTCTCGAAAAGATCGGCAGCCATACCTGCGCAGTCACCAACATTGTCACCTACATTGTCGGCGATAACTGCAGGGTTGCGTGGGTCATCCTCAGGGATTCCAGCTTCTACTTTACCAACAATATCAGCACCAACATCGGCACCTTTGGTGAAGATGCCACCACCCAGTCGGGCAAAGATGGAGATCAGTGAGCCACCGAAAGCCAGTCCGACCAATGCATGCAGGGCATGGGCGTCTGAGACACCCATCGCGTTGAGGATGTAGTAGTAACCGGCGACACCCAACAGGGCGAGACCGACTACCAGCATGCCAGTAATAGCACCACCACGGAAGGCGATCTGAAGGGCGGCGTTGATACCATTATGGGCAGCTTCAGCTGTACGCAGATTGGAGCGAACAGAGATGTTCATGCCAATGTAACCTGCCAAACCTGAGAAGATGGCGCCAATCGCAAAACCAATGGCTGTAGCGCTGTCCAGTCCGAAGAAAATAACCACCAGCACGACTGCGCCAACGATACCGATGGCGGTGTATTGTCGGTTTAGATAGGCTTGAGCGCCCTCCTGGATAGCACCGGCGATCTCGCGCATTTTTTCGTTGCCTTCCGGCTGAGCGAGTATCCATTTAACGGATATGAGGCCATAAACCAGTGCAGCTGCGGCACAGGCTAGGGCAAAGATCAGTTCTATATTCACTTAGAGATCCTCCACTGAGTAATGATAAAAGAGTTCAGGTACAAAATAGGTGTGCGACACTTATCAGCCTCCATAGCGTTTATTTTTTCTAAGCACGTACACACAAATAAGGGGGCTGATAAGCCCCCTCTTTGTCGTTGTCTAGAGTTCAAAAGTATCTAGTTTTTTTGGAACTGCTACGCCTTTCATCGTTACGTAGTCAGGCATTCCATTATCTTTATAAGGGGGGTATGCCTCACCTTTGATCAGTGGGTAGAGGTACTCCTTACAGGCATCGGTAATTCCGAAGCCATCCTCGGTAATAAAATCCAAAGGCATCATTTTCTCTACATTGGCGACCTCGCTGAGAGGTGCCTCACCGATATGCCATTTGTAGGGGTTTGATGATTCGCGTACCACTGTAGGCATGATGGAGTTCTTTCCTTCAAGTGCCTTTTCCACCGCAGCCTGGCCAAGGGCATAAGCCTGAGCAACATCAGATTCTGAGGTAAGGTGGCGAGCAGCCCGCTGTAGATAGTCTGCAACAGCCCAGTGGAACTTATGGCCCAGAGCATCCTTAATCATATTTGCTACAACAGGTGCAGCACCGCCTAGTTGGGCATGTCCAAAAGCATCTCTGGTACCCTGCTCAGCAAGGAATTTACCATCTGGCCAGTGACAACCTTCCGATACCACAATGGTGCAGTAGCCATGCTCTTTAACCTTGGCATCGACATTGGCCAGGAATTTATCTTTGTCGAACTCAATCTCCGGGAACAGAATGACGACAGGTATGCCCTCATCCTCTACCAAGCCGCCGGCAGCAGCGATCCAGCCAGCATGGCGCCCCATCACTTCGATGACAAAAATCTTGGTCGAGGTGGCGGCCATGGAGCGTACATCGTAGGAAGCTTCCAGAGTGGAGACCGCGATATATTTCGCTACAGAGCCAAAACCTGGGCAGTTATCTGTGATCGGCAGGTCATTATCGACAGTTTTTGGTACGTGAATAGCCTGTACCGGGAAACCCATCTTTTCAGAGAGTTGTGAGACTTTGTAGCAGGTATCAGCAGAGTCACCACCGCCATTGTAGAAAAAATAGCCAATGTTGTGTGCTTTAAAGATCTCGATCAGGCGCTCATATTCACGCTTATTCTCTTCAAGACTCTTTAGTTTGAAGCGGCAGGAACCAAAGCCACCGGATGGGGTGTGCTTCAATGCTGCGATATCCTCAGCTGACTCCTGGCTGGTATCGATTAACTCTTCAGTCAATGCGCCAATGATGCCGTTACGGCCGGCGTAGACATTGGCAATCTTGTCTGGGTGTTTACGCGCGGTTTCGATAACCCCGCATGCAGAAGCGTTGATTACTGCTGTAACGCCCCCCGATTGTGCATAGAAAGCATTTTTTGCTGTCATGAGTTAGATCCCCTTTATGTTATTGATATTAATATATTTTATTGAATTTGATCTGGCCGTTTAGAGGTCACCTTTCTGCTGGGCCGAATGGTCGGCCTGTGCCTGTAGAAGCGACACAATACACTCTGTCAGGTCGTCATATTCGTGTACCCCGGTACCATACTGCTGATAGCCACGGTAGAAAAACTGGCAGCGATATTTACGACTACCGGTCTTAAAAATGATGAAGTTGCACTCCTCTTGATCCCAGTAGACAACTGGGCAACTGCTCAACTCCCGATCAGATGGCATGAGGCGGATTTCTGCATCCGCGATCTGGGTTTCCACCTTTTGACCATATCGTTCAGTCAATGTGGTTTCGATGATCCAATGCTCAGAATCTGTAATATCTGGGATTTGCGGCATGAGGTTACTCTGCTTACAGTCACTTCGTGAGGCAGAGAAGAATAATCTAATCGAGCCTTTTAGTACATAAAGTCCGTTGACTTTACTGGAAATCTTGGATTAGCTTACCCAACAGAACAAGATTCGGCTAATCCAAAAGTTGGATGGAGTCATGGAATTTCTTAATTATAAATAAGTGAAATCTGTGACTTCATGCCGGTAAATCTTACAAGTCATTGATCTTAGAGCCATATGTTCCATTCCATATACTCTATTTGCCCCCAAAGCCGGGGATACCGAATTGACCAAAATATAGAGCAGCAGTTAGCCTGTGCCGGGTCAAGTGCCATTGATGTGTCTCAACTCTGGTTCGAGCCGGGGCGGGTCACATAGAATACTGAAATGCAAGGGATTATCCGACATTGTGACCTGGCCATGGGGGAAGTGTAAGGAATGCGTATTGTGATACTCGGGGCGCCTGGAGCGGGCAAGAAAACCCAATCAGCCCTATTGGCGGAAAAGCTCAAGCTCTCCATCGTAACGACTGGCGAACTCCTCAAGAGAGCTGTAGCTGAACAGAACCCATTGGGTTTGGAGGCGAAAGCACAACAGGATGCTGGGCATGTGGTGACTGAAGATATTATTCTTGGCCTGCTGCGTGACCATTTTCTGAAACCCACCCTGAGCAGTGGCTTTATTCTGGATGGTTTTCCAAGGAATCTTTTACAGGCTCTGACACTGGATGAGCTGTTAGTCGAGCTCGACATGCCTCTCGATAGGGTCATCCTGCTTGATATCGATGTAGACAATCTGATGGAGCGCCTGGTTGGACGACTTACCTGCCGCAGCTGCAATCAGCTCTACAATGCCTACCGGAACCCACCGCTAGTTGATGACGTCTGCGACAGCTGTGGAGGGCGCCTGCATAAACGTTCGGATGACAATGAAGAGACGGTAAGTAACCGCATCCATGTGTTTGATCATCTGGTCGCTCCCCTCATAACCCACTATGAGAAGAGTAACAGGCTGGCCAGAGTCGATGGTAACGGTGAGCTTGAAACTGTTTTCCAGGGCATGCTTGAGGCCATTGAAGGCTCTGCGCTCAACAGCTCTGAAACAACACCAAAGGGGAATCAACCTGAAGTCTCGGTTGAGCGTGCGAGTGTGGTGCAGATGCCACCTCCAGCAACTGAAGAAGCAAAAAAGCCCGAGGATGAGCAGTCAAAGCCTCAATCAGAGACAGCCTCAGTAGAGAAAAAATCTGGAATTGCGAGAAAAAAGAAGTCAAAAATCGCTAAAAAAGCAAAAGCTGCGGGTAAGAGTGTAGTTAAGAAGAAAAAGAGCGTCCCTGGTGCTGGAACAAAAACGGTTACAAAAAAAGCGGCAAAAAAGGCTGAAAAGGTAACTAAAAAAAGCGCCAAAAAGGTAAAAGCAAAAACGCAATCCAAGTCAAAATCTACTCAAGTGCTAACTAAGAAAAAGAGAAAAGCCGGATCAGGCTCCACGGCAAAGCGCGCCAAGGTGGTAAAAAAGGCAGCGACGAAAAAAAGTCGCTCATCAGTGAGCCGTAAGAGAGCTGTTCAGCTGAAAAAGCGAGTGGCTAAAAAAACCGCAGCCAAGAAAAAGGTAGTGAAAAGAAGCAAGGTTACAGAGGTAGGAAAAAAGGCCAGCAAAAAGGCGCTTCCAAAACAGAAGATAGCAAAGAAGAGCAGTAACAAGAAAGTGGCTGCAAAAAAGAGAAGAAGCAAGAAAAAAACAGTTAAAAAGAGGGCGGCGAAGAGGTAAGTGTGATTCTCGGAAAGTGATCAGAGAGAAGCGATAGTTACAACGCATTAGGTTTAAGCAATTCAATAGATACTAATGTATCGAATTAGCCCAGTACAGTTTTTAGCAGCATGGTGGTAGGGCCGTTGAATTGATAAATCTCAATCAATGTCAATATTTACCCCCAGTGTGGAGTTGCTTTAGCTCATATTAAGCGTCGTTTACATTATACTCGGCAGATGAAAATTCCGGCTCTAAGCAATGTCTCTCCAATTTGGCGGCTCTATTGGCTGCTATCAATCATTACAATCATTTTGTCACTTTTAATCGCACGCTACTTTTATAATGACGTACTCGATGGCAAATTTAGGGATCTCGATCAATTTAATACACTAGTGAAAGAGGGATGGGTAGAGTCACGCCTTTTTGCACAGGAGTCAGTATTAAGAATTCTCTCAGAACGCCTGGTTGAGATGGACGCAATCGCGCACCCTGATCGATCATTGAATCTCTTAGACTCTCGAGTCAAGAACAGCGCCAATATTATTGGAATGGGTCTTTTTGATTCTGAAGGTAATTTGATTATTGCAACCCACAGCAGCAAAGAAAAGTTTCCCAATCTGAAAAAAAATAGTGCAACCGTCAGTACTTTTATAGATACGTTAAACCGCAGCCACATGGTGTTGGGTCATACCTACTACAATCCTTTCTTTGATAAATGGATACTTCCATTACGTTTAGCGTTTCGGTCACCTGAGGGCAAACAGTACGTTGTAGCCTCATGGTTAGATGCGGAAAGTGGAAACGCACTGTTTAACCATGACAATATCCCTGATGATATAGCCTCAGCAGTAATTTCCAATGATTTTTACATGCTGGATTACAAGATCAATTATCCGCGAGATTACATCTTTTTTCAGGTTCCCTTGCCAGAAGCTGTTGTCGATCAGTTTAACTTGCGTAAGCTCAAAGGAAAGCAGCGTATACTTCAAACCTATATAGACCGCAATGAGTATCTACGCTACATATCCGTAACTTATATTCCAAAATATGAGATATATATATCTCTGACTCGCGCTCACAGAGAAGCAATCAAAGGATTCACACCCATCGCGAAAAAAATTGCCCTTGCTACACTCTTTTTCTGGTTGATCCTCTACCTTTTCTTCTACATTGTTTCCAAGAAAGAGAAAAAAGCAATCGCAGCATTAGAGTATCAAGCGAAGCACGATAACGTCACAGGATTGATGAATCGATTTGCGATTAGTCAGCAGATAGGAATTTACATCGCCAAAGAAAAGCAGTTCTGCCTCGCCTTTGTTGATCTCGATAATTTTAAAACCGTAAATGATCTATATGGGCATAGAACTGGAGACAAGGTACTCGCCCAGGTTGCTGAACGGCTCATGACAGTAATTGAGGATGATATACATTGTGCGCGATTCAGTGGAGATGAGTTTGCACTGATAATTCCACAGGTTCCTGAAAAAGCAGTCGATGTCTACCTGAATGTACTTGAATTAATCAAACTCCCATTCGATTTAGAATATAATGCACTACATATCAGCGCGAGTATGGGGGTAACTGTATATCCCTCTGATTCCGATAACTCGGAAGAGCTCATGCGTTTTGCCGATATCGCCCTAAACCAGGCGAAGAAGAAAAAGGATCGCCTTACCTTTTTCGATCAGGATTTTTATAAGAAAATAGAACGTAGATCGATTATCCAAGAGCTTTTTAATTCTGCCCTGGAGCGTGATGAGTTCTACATCGCATATCAACCACAGATAGATATAAAATCCAATTCAGTCATTGGTGTGGAAGCATTGGCGAGATGGAAAAGCCATGATTTAGGAGAGATATCACCCGCTGAATTCATTCCTATAGCGGAGGAGGCGGGCTTTATCATCCCTCTGGGAATGCATATTCTGGAAATTGCGTGCAAAACGACGCAAAATCTTTGGGAACAAACAGATCAGAAATTTAAACTCTCAGTCAACGTCTCTGTACGCCAACTGGTTGATGAAAACTTCATTGCAAACGTCAGCAAAATCATTAACAAGCTAAAGTTTCCGTTTGAAAAACTTGTTCTGGAAGTCACTGAAAGCATCATGATTGACGACAGTGATAAGATTATTCAAACGCTTCAAAGTTTACTAGACCAGGGAATAGGAATCTCTCTTGATGATTTTGGCACAGGCTTCTCCTCATTGAGCATGGTAAGCAAATTACCCATCACTGAACTCAAAATAGACCAAAGTTTTGTTTATAACTTATTAGTCGATGAAGATAGCGCTCATCTATCTGAAATAATCATTCAAATCGGACAACATCTTAACCTGGATATTATCGCCGAAGGTGTTGAACAGAAAGAACACGTCGAACTTCTAAAACAGTGTGGATGCCATATTTTACAGGGGTACTACTTTTCAAAGCCATTGAACGATGAAGACTTAATAACCTATCTACTTGAGCAAAATATCGGTTCAGAGGGTATGTGTCTTTAATATATAAAAAAATAATACCTGAGCAGGCGCAATTTAAAAAAATCAGCAAATTAAGTATTTATGACAAAAAGAAGGGTTGCACGAATTTCCTATCTGTCAACTTTCTTGGATATCGTAAAAATAGTATTCCCACTAGTAAGACTAAGATTTTTAGTCACTGCTGTGCCATTAACTTTAAATCTTCTCAGAACAACGCTGAAAGCCCCTCTCCCTTTACGGGAGAGGGGTTGGGGAGAGGGTGTACGCGAAGCGTTTCATGTGGTTGATAGAGAAAAACTGCATTGATCGTTCATATTTGTCTTGCTGATTTTTGGGGGAAGTAGGGTGTTCATTCTCCCCCTCTCCCCCGGCCCCTCTCCCGCGAGGGGAGAGGGGAGTCTCTCCCTACCTACGTAAGATACTGAGGACTTGTGAGATTGGTAGCTTCGTCTTTTAACCACACTATTTCCCGCTGTGTATGTTGCTACCTATAAATCCATTCGAAAGCCAACTTTAAAAGTTTGTCCGCTCCAGTTGTTGTGTACAAATGAGGTGCCATAGTTGATGTAGGCTTCTGCTCCTCGTTTGAATTTTGCTGAGGTGCCGATCTTTAATCTTAGATAATCTCTGTCGGGATCACTGGTGGTTATTGGAATGGCGTTGCCTTCTGAGTCATAAAGGAAAAAGGCATTAAGATTTTGTGCACTATTTTTGTATTCATGCAGCCAATCGATGCTTGAAAAGGGCATGAGTGTGCCCCAGTTCATATCCTGTGTGTAGCTGAGTTTTCCACCCAGATTCCATGCCAGCCAATGCCGATTGATGGCGCTAGTCCGTGAAGCCCAGCCGCTGCCCTGAGTATTAGTATCTACTGACTGTTCCTTAAATCCATCTACATTCGATCTGATGTATTGTAAATCCATGCGTGGTTCAAAGGTCCAGAATTTATTTCTGAAGTCGTAACCTGAACCGAAAAAAAGAGTAAATTTGTCGCTATTATAGTTAGCCATCATCTGTTGAATGACAGGGTCAGACTGATCAAGTTGATAGCTAATAAGTCGCTGTTGCTGAATATTGTTTATTCCGTAGCTGGCTGCAAAATCGAGATGGTATTTTTCTCTTCCAGAATATGTGCCGTAGAGACTGAAGCTGTAACCTTTTGTATCCAGGTCGCCTGTACCATTCATTAAGCTGGTATTGGTATCTATATAACCGAAAGCGCTGCCTAAAATCAGTCGATCTGTAAAACGGTAGTCTGTACCAAATGTCACGCCCTGAGTATTAAACTTAAGGCTTGAGTCTGGGTCAACTAAACTGCTTTTACTGGTAACGATATCACCGGTGAAGAACACCCCGTAATTTGAGTCGATTCTCAACTGATCTGCATTTAAACCACTCCTCTGTTTACGCTGTTTTTCGTAAGCGTTGTTAATTTTACCAATGGGTAATTTTTGATCATAGATATGTAGATCAAATTCCTGAAGTGACAAACCCCGGCGACCTGTACGCAATGAATTGAATCGGGATTTTAAATTATTAATCTGTGCCACGCTGCCCGCTCTAGCTATCTGATTAGTTTTGCTGGCATGCCTCGGTATAATCTGCAGTAGGGCTGAGGTGGTTTGAGTGTCATTTTCTCGTGCAGCATTGATCAAGGCATTGCAGTCTTGCTGTAAGCGCGGGCTTTTCATTTTATTCATACAGGTCTCTGCAATGGCGTAACTGATGGGGAGTGCATTAGTATTGCCTGATAAATATGGCTGCAGAAGGTTTGAGATAGAACTGACTGTGTCATGCTCCGTATCGTGCCGAGAGGTAATATTACTATTCAAGTCATTCTCAACTATCTGTTGATCTGAGTTTATATCAGATAGCTGTGGTGTTGTTGAGGTAAGTAGATTGCAGGGGCTACTACTATTTAGGCAGGCATCGATCTGTTGTGTCAGTGCATACTTAGGAATTAATAGCATAAGAAAGAGTATGCAATGAACTGCATAAGTACGATCGAAGTACCTTCCTGTAGTATTTTTGCTGAATATAAGCATGTCAATCCTTAGCAACTGAGCTTTAGTAAAAACTCTGCTGTTCCATGCCCTGAATATATGACCTGCTGATAGTCTGGGAGTTGTTCGCAGTACGCGTGTAACAGTCTGTTGCGCCTCTTAGGCAAGGTTAAAAACAGGTTTTAAGTAGTAAAACCTATCGTCATTTCAAGGTGAAATCTTTAGGTGCTCTGCAGAAAATGGAGCAATTTGAGGGGTTTTTCAGGAAGTGGAATCTTTTTTAAGCGTTAGGTTTCCACCTGTGAAATGGTTAGATGGATAGCGTCAAAAAAGAAAAAGAATAGGAGACCCCATTTCGATAACACGATCTAAGCACTGTACTTTCAACGTTTACCGCCAAGTCGGTAAAATCCTATTAAGCACCTATCCATCTCTGTTTATCAGGTTTTGAATGTTTAGTTTTATCTGACTCAAGCGAGAAACTGTTTCTTTTGCAAGGTTATGAGTGAAAACTCTTAACCATAGGTGGAAATGCCTCCTGCACAGTAGCGGGGACCGTGCTGGTTCGGTCCCCGCAGGCGGGTTAACAGGCGTCGTCTTTCTTCTCGCACTCTTCGTCGAAACAGCAGGCATCGAGGCTTTGGGGCGTACAACTGCGATCACAACAGCACTCGCTGCAGCCACACTCGTCGCAATCCTTTCTCGGTGCTTTTTCCCAGACGGTGTAAGCGAGTAGGTCAAGGGTTGTTTTCGGGTTTTGTGGATCGTCACTCTTGATCACCAGACCCTGGGCCCGTGGGCATTTCTCCTCAGCTTTGTAACGTATGAGGATGTCGAGGCTTGCGCCTGGCTGGAGCGTTGCAGGGAATGGGTTGTTGACCAGTTTCCAGTACTTGCTCTGACGAGCAAGACCGACATGGGTGATTTGAAGCTGGCAGTGGCCTGTATTCGTGAGGGTGAGTATCTGCTCTCCTACACAGCAGGCCTTGACGCCGCCAATACAGGTCGAGCCGGTGATCGACAGACGCCCTGGAGGCGCAGTGCCAGTGACCTTAATCTTCTTCGGTCCCTGGGGATCGTCACTGTTGATCGTGAGCATGCCCGTCTTTGCACCGAAATCGGATGGCTGCAACCGAATAGGCAGTTGGAGGCTGTCGCCCGCACCGATGATGATGGGGTAGCTCTGCACGCTTGGGAGGACAAATTCGGCGCTCGACGAGGCGATGCTCTGGATCGTCAGCGGACAGTGGGCGCTGTTTGAGAGGGTCAACATCCGGTCGGTGAAGTCACCGATGCAGGTGTTGCCGAAATCACCATTGTCAGCGATTGCTGAAACCAGGCGTGGCGGCGCTGCTTTACCAGAGACGTTGAGTACGCGAACCCCGTCAGGGTCGTTGGAGAAGACTCGGATTAACCCCGCCTTATTACCGAAAGAGGTAGGCTGGAAGCGTATGGGTAAGTCAATGCTGTCTCCAGAGGCGATCACGATAGGGTAGGCGATTACGCCGGGCGCAATGAATTCCCCCGAATTCGAAACGATGTTGGTTATCGAGAGCATGCCAAACCCACTATTGGAGAGCGTCAGCATCATATCTTTTGATCTGCCGACACAGACATTCATGAAGGCGCCAGTATCAGGCAGTACGGTGACAAGCCGTGAGCGGAGTTGTACTGTGCGGATTGCGATGTTGTTGTCATTGGGAACGAGTCGCCAATCCTCGATGGTGCGACCTGCATGGTATTTGTCTGCGTTGTCCGGATCACCCTCGGCCGAGACCACCATCATCATGCTGTCATCGCCGTCTTCGTTCGGGTTCGGAACCCATGCGAAGGGGCCGACTACGATCTCTTCGCTGTCGTTCGGCTGGATCGTGGCTGCGCCAATCTCCGCAGTCTCCATGGCTTTGAAATCTGTGGGCCAGAGATGTCCCTCAAGCGGCTTGCAATGGAAACCCCGGACATTGACCTGATTGGCGGTCGAGCTACCGCGGTTTTTGATCCGGACATAGGCGTAGTTGGTACCGATCACTGGTTCCTGATGCGCGCTGCTGCCATCGGGCTGGTGACGGTTCCAGATGGTGGTGGTGGCGCGGTGGTCGGCGAGATATTCATATTCGCCGCCGCGCCCGTCGTCGATATAGACGTCAACTAAGGGTGGATCACCGTCGTTCAGATCCTGTCTCTCGAAAGACCATTCTAATACCTTGGTGTAGGCGCCACCCGAGAGGCCGTGTGTTGTCCAGTCGCCTGCATCGGCGGTCAGTAGTGCATCGAGGAAACCTGCCGGGGAGTTTGGGTTTGTCCCAGGGGATAGGGTGCTGACAGCGCGGAGTATAAGATAGGCCATAAGATGGGCCGAGAATTCGCGTCGGGTCAGCGCTGTGGAATCACCGCCGATGCTGCGATAGGCGCGGAACAGCGTTGTCGACAGGATCTGCTCGGAGGAGTAGCTACCGACATCATTGGCGCCACCCCAGCCCCAGCCAGCGGCGGGGTCGCGGTCTGAGCGTCGGCCTAAGGCGGAATAGGGCCAAAGCAGGAAGCGGTCGTTGTTGCCGCCATTGTGCCATCCGGAATAGGGGTCATTCAGAATCATGCCAAAGCTATCGCCAGCACTGTGCGCGAAGCCAAAATTCGGGCCGTTCACATGGTCGTAGAGGATGCCGTGCCCACCCAGCTCGTGCAGTACCAGATACCAGTCCGAGGCATTGCCTGTGGGGGTTCCGCCGGTGTTGTCGATTCGGCCGTAGCAGGTATGGTCTATGCCATCTCCATCACCGATGCAATGGCCGTTGTTGCTGCCACTGAACCCTCTGTGGTCGACGTTGATTGGAAAACTCGTACCGTCGAAATAGGTATCGAGTGGGAATCCTAGATCCTGAACCAGACGGAAAAAACGGTCGTTATGATAGTAGGCGTTGACCGCAAGAAACTCATCAGTGCGAACATCGTAGTCAAAATCAACACCCTCAGGCTGGGTGGGTGGTGCAATGTTGGGGTTGTGCACATTGGTCACTTGGACATATTCACCTGTAAGTGATTGTGTACCGCCTACAGCTGGGTCAAGCCCAAGAAGCTCGACATCGTCCCGCAGCGGATTGAGCACAGCATTGCTTTGGCTGGCGTCGTTTGCTGTGTCACCTGTCGAAACAATCGGGTCGTAAGTGAAGACGAGTCCGTTCACATGAGAGGTGAGCGCCCGCATGTAGAGAATGTCACCTGTTGCGACACTGACCAGAAGCCGCCAGTTCATCCGATGTCCCTCGTAAGGTAGTCGGATGATAAGTTCTGCAACAAGATGCCAGCTACCCTCGTTGATTGAGTCGGGGAGTTTGGGGAGTGGCAGGGTTGGAAGGTCTTCATGCTCAATCTGTTCAGCAGGGTTTTTCTGCTGATTTTGAAGTGGTTCAAGGTAGTCCTGCTGACGTCGTGCGCGGTCAAACTGGTAGACGTAGAAACGCCCGGAGATAAGTTCCGGTGTTACACGCTCTTTGCCCTTTGCGTAGCCATCGAGGCATGAGCCGAGAATCTCGGAGAGTTGTGATGTCGGAGCGCCTGGCGTCTGTTTCGATGAGCTTTTAGCAGAGTTGGGGCCTGACTCACCAGCAGAGAAGAGTTTACGGTAGCGGTTGATGTCACGGGCTGGGGGGAGTTCGGCATACATACCCGTTTTGCTTGTGTTGACTATCGAAATGATGCGCCCGGTTTTATCATTTCTGGTCGCTGTGATACCGGCGCCCCAGACAGGTGTATCGAGATAGGTCTGGGCATAGACGTAGGTGGTGGTATCAAAGAAGCGCTTTTCATCGGCGAGATGAAAGGAGGGGCCTGATCTTTTGGGCTCGACATGGGTCGCATGACGGTCAAGCTCCCTGAGTTCACCGATGTCGATGCCGATTTCGCCAGCGAGGCGGCGAAGATGGGACTTCGCTGAGGTGTTATTCGGTGTAGACGAGTTATTGTCAGTAAAAGTGAGTGCCCGTATGGTGCCGTTATCATCGCGGGTAATCGTGGCGTTCAGATCTGTTTCTAGACGGTGTTTCATCGCTCTTCTCCATTAATAAGGCAATCAAACTTGTTGGAAATCACGAACAAATAAGCATCCTGCTAACTTCTCGAGCAAAACTTTATACTCAGCTTTCTTTGCCATTTAACAACTATTGTTTCTCCAGCTGGCGTTAGCCGACCCTGAGATGTAGTGGGCCTGAAACCAAGCAGATGAATCGTCGAAACAGAGAACACAGGGCAATGTTCAATCCCTTTGAAGGTCGAACCTAAATTGGTGTACTGTTCATTGAAATGGCGCTTTGCTCAGTCCAAGGTGCCCCACCGGCCATGTTAATCAGGGGTCGAAACCTCTCTCCTGCTGAGTTGACGACGACTCTGGAACGCTTGCGTGGGAAGTTAAATCCTAGTGTAGGAAGAGTACAGCGTCCTTTCAAAGTGAAAGTTACCGTGCAATTGAACGAACAATCATGTATGGGATTTTTATCCTGGATCGGTTGAATATCGACCCGGAAGCTTGACTCGATAGCGTAAAAAACTATGGCAACAAATACAACACAGTGATCGATATAAGGAAGGGATAAAGCAGTTAATTCAAGCAGGAAGAAAATGGTTCAGCGTGAGTGGGTTTTCGTTGCAGATCTATCAGACATCGCCCGCCTGAAATCTTGTAAACCCAGCCTCAGTCAAACGGTAACTGACCTTGAAATCTTGAATATCCCTCCTATCATTCGTTGGCGATGCTCTCCAAATAGGAGAAAGGTAAACCTCTCAGCCAACTTAGGCCAGGGGTGCCAGCTCCCGCCCGGTGCTCATTAACTCCGAGAGGCCATCTTGATTGGCTTGAATCTCCTTCACCGCCTTTTTGTAGAATCCCCGAAGATGCTTTTTCAGGTGCCTGCTTACCGTTGCGTTCGGGATCTCTTTCAATACCGCAAAGAGTGCCAGAGCATAAGTCGCCTCATACTCACTGAGTGCCGCCTGACGGACTGCACTTGGGTTATAACAACTACCGCATCCCCCCTTGAAGGTGAAGGCGCTATTGGCGAACATCAGCCCAAAGCCCATAAAGATAGCCAGCAGTTCCGTGGTTTCCGGCCAATAATCAGCGCCCCCGGGAGGTGGCTCCTGACTCATCTGTCCTAGATAGTAGGCAAGGATGTGTGCGAAGCTTGCAATCATTCCTTCCGGGTTATTGATCTGTTGAGGGTTATAGGGAATTGAGAGGCGTTGCGACTGATCTTTCACAATACTTCCCTCTACATCCCCGCCTCTGATAGGGCCTTGTAACAGTAACGGCCTCTGGTCAATTACTGGACACTGGTTTTGATCGATAACCGAGGTTGGCCAATGCCTGACCCCGGCATATTGTTTAACCTGTTCAAAGATCAGTTTCGCCATGCCTTCCGTGCTATCCACAACACCTGGAAAGTACTCGTTGGTCGGCAACACCAGTCGGGTATCCTTATGGAAAAAATCGGCGTTAAAGTTTCTTAATGACCAGCCAAAGGTCGCAAGCAACCAATCCATGGAAGCTTGATTCAGCAGAGGTTTGTTCTTGATCAGACCAAACATTTTCAAAATGACTACCCCATTCAATAGCCTATCACTCAGCCCACGACATACAGATTCGGCGCCGTTGTATATTGGGAAAGGTATCAACGACATAAAAGCCCCTTTTCCAACTATCTTGAGTATCCAAGGTCACCGGGCGGTCGTCAAATTACCATGTGATGAATGGCGAACTCTGCAAGGCCTTTGTTACCTTCCTGCACATATCGACTGATCCATTTATTTGTTGGTCGACTGACGCCCTAATATCTCGCTAGCTCAGACTTGCTGAAATCACCACTTAGCCAATCGCCTATTAACATCATTTTTTGATCCATTGGGGTCTCTCGTTTTCAGGGCATAGGTCTTTCCTCCTTACCTATGCATTATCTACCTGTAAACGATCTACCCGGTCTAATCTGTAAATGATGTTACCGGTTTGTACCGAAACTCCCCTCTACCCTCGCGGGAGAGGGGCTGGGGGAGAGGGGGAGAGGGGGAGAATGAACACCCTATTTTCCCCAACAATCAGCAAGATGAATATAAACGATCAAAGCAGTTTTTCTCTTTCAACCACATGAAACGCTTCGCGTACACCCTCTCCCCAACCCCTCTCCCGTAAAGGGAGAGGGGCTTTCAGAGTTGTTCTGAGAAGATTTAAAGTTTTTGGGACACCAGTGGGCCCGTAGCCCCCTTTGCATCAGAGCCAATGGCTTTGCTGACTGAAGTGATCAGTCATTTTCTTACCTTTGCGAAACTTACCCCAGTTGCGGTCTTCTTGATAATTATCGTAAGAATGCTCCTCTTTGTTTCTACAGAAAAGCATGTAGTTATCTGGTTTGGAATCTATGACAAATTTATTTAGAACAGGCAACATTTGTTCAAAGTAGGCGCCTACCTGGAGGGGGAAGGCTTCAAGCGTCCGAGTATTCGGTATTTGGTACTTGCCCAAGTATTTCCAGTATTTGTAGCTGTGGTACCGCTGAGTCCGGATAAGCTGTTGGCCAAGCTGGTGCAGCTGACTATAATGCTAGTATGACCTTTGCCTAGCCGAAGCGTTGCTCGACGAGTTGAGTGCGTGGGTGACGGGCAGCGATATGGAAGATGCAGTAGGTTAAATCATCGCTAAGGTAGACCTGTTCGAGATCAGTGAAGAACTCGCTCTGATCACCTTCTTACGCACGCAATTGCAGGAGAAGACATGAACAAAACCGGCAATGAAAAACCATTAATCCTCATCGTTGATGACATTATTGAAAACCTCCAGTTGTTGATGGCTATTCTGCGCAGCGAATTCGAAGTGATTGTTGCCAACAATGGTGCAAAGGCCTTGCAATTGGCGGCCGACTCGCCACCCCCTGAGCTGATCCTGCTGGATATCAGGATGCCTGTCATGGATGGCTACGAAGTGCTGCGCCGACTCAAGGACAATCCCCTAAGCGCTGAGATTCCTGTCATCTTCGTCTCGGCATTGTCAGATGAGGCAAACGAGGCACAGGGACTGGACCTGGGTGCAGTGGATTACATTACCAAGCCGATAAATCCCGCTATTACCCTATTGCGGGTGCGCCATCAAATCGCACTAAGGAGAGCGCAGTCGGATCTGCTCAAGAGCCAGCAGGCGAACATACAGGCGGGGCGATTGGCTTCTATCGGGTATCTAGCAGCTGGTATTGCTCATGAAATTAATACACCAGCCCAATATATTACTAACAACCTGGCATATATTGGGGAGTCAATGGACTCAATTCGTTCGGTCCTTGAAGCCGCACAGAAGCTTGCTGAATCCACACCAAATGCAGAGGGAATTAAAGTCTTCAATGAAGTCTGCACACCCGAGGATATCGAATTCATCCTTGAGGACCTTCCCGAGGCCATAAGACAATCTCAGGAGGGAATCACCCACATTGCCAAAATCGTCCAATCCATGAAAGAGTTTTCTCCTCAGGGAGCAGCTGAGAAAGCTATCGGGAATATACATAATGTGCTCGACTCGGTCATTACAATCACCCACAACTCTTCCAAAAATGTGGCCACCGTGACTAAGCACTATGCCCCAGACCTTCCGGAAATTCTCTGTAACATAGATGAACTGCGCCAGGTTTTCCTGAATTTAATCATCAATTCAATCCAGGCAATTGAGACATCAGATAAGCGGGGGGAGAGCCTGGGTCAAATCGATATCACGACAGAATTGCAGGGCGACTTCGTGTCTATCTCCTTTGCCGATACGGGAGATGGCGTACCGGAAGAGATCCGCGATCACATATTTGATCCGTTCTTCACCACAAAGGATGTCGGCCAGGGAGCTGGTCAGGGGTTGAGTATCTGCTACGACATCATCGTCAATAAACACGGGGGTAAAATTGAGGTCGAGAATATTGCGGATTCCGGGGCCGTCTTTACCATCCATCTGCCGAAATGAGGATTATTACAAATTCTTGTAGCGCTAATGAGTTCACTCAGTGGGTGAAATAATCCAGATCATTGATATGGCATAATAATGCCTATATCACATGATCAAAAATAGCTAGGTTAGCAAGAGCACTAACATCGCTTGCAGGGACACGAAAACCAGAGCGAAGGTTTAGAGCAAGTACTTGACCGGCTTGTTCGTTATGTGTTTTAGAGACATGCGCTAAAAATTGAATACACCGCCTAATAAGAGAACTAATAGGCAAACACCCAGCATGATAAATGTTTCTTTACCATATGCAGTGTCTATTGAAGCCATTTTTTTACTTTTTGTTTTATCAATTTTATAGCTCTTAATCATCCATACGCTTTTGTATAGGAAATATATTATAAATATTGCAAAAGCTATGTAACTACTAATCACGATTTAACCTTAGGAGCTCTTAGTGCTGCGAGTGCTTCGAAAATGAGCACCTTGTTATGTGGTTTGAATATTACCGGGGGAGGTTCAATTCTTTGTGCAGTAACTTGTTATGCGCAGGACTCTCAAGCTTAAAGTTGTTTTTACTCACCGGTGCCGACGAATCCCACCATACGCGAAATTTTCTCTCCCTCTTTTTCTATAAAATATTGACCAAGTTGAACTTGTTCGTTTCCATCAGGGCCCATTCCACTGAAAGCGACAGTGACACGTGTAGCATTGGCGGTAGTATCGCTTTTAACTACCTTTGCTGACCAACCCGGAGCATTTGCACTAAACATGCCTACGTAATTATTTAATGCAGCAATGCCATTCAGAGTTTCAGGTGTACGAGGGTCGTCGTAGCGTATATTTTCAATGGTTGCACTAGTTATTTTAGCAAGTCTAAGTTCGTCTTCCTCGATTTGCCAGGCGTCAAAGAAGTTTGTGATGCATTCAGACACGTTATTCTCCTAAATATATTTCAAAAGTAACGGTTAACGCTCAGCTCTGCGGCTGGAAAAAAGTTAAGGTGAAGCCGGAGCTTTTGCCTGTTCGAGTAAAATTACATTACTATGCGCTTGCGCGTAGTGCATCAATATCATGAAGATCAACTGGTCGTGCAAGAGCTTTTTTATAGTTGATTAAGTCTTCTTTTGCCATTAATGGAATGTTTATGCCATAGACTGAGCGGTACTCAATTTTTGAAAAATCGACCTCTAACTCAACCCATTCTTTGAGCGATGTGTCGAATATTTCAATGTCCTTCGAGCTACCAACTTCTATCTTAGTTTCTCCGTACTTGAACTGGACGTATTTAACATTCCAGCCCTCAGCTTCATCGATGTAGTGTTTTGCAGGCTTAGAGACATAATTATTACCTAGGTTGACTACATGATTAAAATATTCTTCAGGTACAAATATGTCGATGTCGTTAATAGCACGCTTTGAACAGTACATGAACGCTAACATATATTTTTCCTCGATCTTGGAAATGCAAGCGAGCACGAATTGCTCCGCTAGCATACTCGGGACCAAATGAACCAAACTCAATATCGTAGATGCCCCCGTATAGATAAGTTTTAAATATTTCAATTTTCGATATTAATTCGTCATAAGCGTTATAGCCTACATATACCTTTTGAACGAAAAGAGACAGACCATCTGAAGATGAAATCTGAAACTCATACATATCGTCGTCATGCCAAATATTTTTGATTTTGATTCCAGAATTCATTTGAATGATCGCCTAGCGCATTTAATCAGCTGCGCGCGCCTTTGAGTGACATGACTTTCTTGTTACAGATTTTCACTTGGAAATATATGCACTGACTACAATTTGAGTAACATTCCGTTTAAGAATCATAGTATGATTTTGGCTTTTTTCCTCCTTTGGACCGAGTTTAACAATTATTGTACTTTCACCGACAACCTCGTTTGATACTGCATCATCGATTCTTCGTCTTCTGTGCGCACGAATTTTTACAGTTGCCTCTTGTACAAAATCACCATTGTTTGTAATTGTGTAGCTCACAAGGCATTCTCTAGCATTATTATTCTCACAATCCCACGTATAATCCACTACTTCGATTGGGCCGTTAGAACAGCCAGCAAGAGATAAAAATATGATTGTTGTTATTATGTGTCTATATAACTCCATTTTAATCTCTACAGCCAATTAAAGGGACAATGCCCTTTTAAAATATCTTGTTGGGATGACCTTTATAATTATTGTGTTATCTTCTCTGAATTCCATGTGTCTGTAATCCTTGATGATTCTACGACATAATTGTGGCATGGCCTGTCAAAAAGGACAATGTCCTCTTTAATTTTCTTGAGTTCGTCTTTTCTTAGGGCGTCCTGTATTCTTCAGCCGCTACGAAGGGAATCGTGGACATGTCTAAATCATCACCGTTTCTTGCATCCATCACCAACTATATGTCTGTATGGCGGTACAGTAGAAGAACCATTGATTCATACACCTATTGGATCAAGTACTTTATTGTTCGCCATAAAAAGAGGCACCCGGATGAGATGCACGATTCCGAGGTTGAGCAGTTTTTTCACTCATTTGGCAAAGGATCTTAGTGTAGCCGTCGCAACCCAGAAAATTGCATTGAATGCGTTGGCCTTTCTATATAATAAATTCCTCGACAAGCCTTTGGGTGATGTCAGTCAGATCAGGCGTGTGCGTAGACAACCTAAAATACCAACTGTCCTGACTCGCCAGGAAGTCGCTTCTTTAATGCCTCGTGATCTGAACATACCTGGATGACCGGTATGCAAAGCGCCAAGAATATCTAAAAATACGATAAAAACAGGTGTAACCGAAAGGGCTGAGGCTATTTATCCGCACTGCAGCCTTATCATTCACTCCAACTACCGAAAAGTAGTCTCTGTTATAACGTGATGCAATCTATGATTGCTTGTGCTTGATTTAAAGTTTGTATTAGAAAATAGAGAGTTTCCTGACAAGGCTGAACTATATATTTTGAACTTCTTTTTCAGCTTGGGTCGAACAGGTAGTTAATTCGAGTACAATGGCGCTATTCTATGAGTTGTGATGAGAAGGGCGCAAGAGTGGAGATATTTTATGTGGGATAGAGTTTTAATCATATGTGCAGTTCTGCTTTTTCCAGTGGCACTCAATGCTGGGGATGTTGGTTCTGAGCCTGGTCGATCCGCTGCACAGAGTGATAAATCATTCAGCCTGGAGGATTACCGGGGTAAAGTGGTGTTGATCGACTTCTGGGCCTCCTGGTGTGCGCCTTGCCGAACAGCATTTCCTTGGTTGAACAGGATGCAGCAGAAGTATCAAGCCCTGGGGTTTGAGGTTGTCGGTATAAATATTGATGAGGATCTTTCGCAGGCAGATCTTTTTCTAAGCAAGGTGCCTGCTGATTTTACCATTGCCTATGATCCTGAAGGGAAGTTGGCAAAAGAGTATGATCTCCAGGGAATGCCCGCCTCCTATCTCATCGACAGAGAGGGTCAACTCATCAAGAGTCATTTCGGGTTCTTTGAATCGGAAACTGAGATGCGTGAGTCTGAGATCAAGCAGGCTATCAAGCAGTAGGTTTCGTGATCTTCCAGATAAAGAGAGTTGGTCTATGAAGTGATCAGTCGCAGCTGAAGTATATTACCTGGTTAGTTCATGGCTGAAGTTTGTTGCAATCCCTTGCTGCAGCAACGTACCAGATCTGTCTATTAATCTTGAGTAAAACCGTATGGATCTTGGTCTCTGTCAGATGAGGTTAAGGTTCACTTAATAAAACTCTGCCACTATGGCGCATTCTGGCCATAGCTATTGATTGAAAAGGAGAAATCCCTGTATGGAACTTAAATTGACCGTGTGCTTTCTTCCGGTCGTTCTATTGCTATCGGGTTGTAGCAGCCTGGGAGTAGAACCCTGGGAACGAAGTACTCTTGCTAAACCAGAGATGCAACTGATTTCGGACCCTGTCAGTTCCGGTCTTGATGACCATATCTATTTCAGTAAAGAGGGATCAAGTGGTGGACGTGGTTTTGCCGGGGGAGGTTGTGGGTGCAATTAAAAAAACACAAAAAAATAAAACACGCCTTGACAGCGGCTACCTGCACTTTGCTGGGTGTTGATGCAACTGACTCTATTGCTGAGGAGGGTGATTGGGCTTTCGATAGCGCAGTGCTCTACTATTCTGAAGTTGATCGAGTGGATGCTGTTGAGCCAGTGATTTCCGCCACGCGGGATTTTGGTGATGAAAAGCTTCTCAATATTAAACTTGTTTTTGATGTTCTGACTGGCGCCTCAGCCAATGGGGCAACTCCTAGCGATCAGCCACAAACCTTTACCCGCCCTTCTGGTAAAGGCGCCTACACCTCATCGGCAGAAGAGACACCGCTGGATGATACCTTCAAAGACACGCGGATTGCTCTCAGTTCGCAGTGGGAACAGCCGATCAACCGAGACTACAAGACAGGTTTTGGTGTTAACTTCTCCACCGAGTATGACTACACCTCTTTCAGTGCCAATGGAAATCTCTCCAGGGATTTTAATAAAAGCAATACAACCCTGAGCGCAGGACTTTCATTAGCCTATGACACGATCAGTCCCGAGGGGGATATCCCGATCGCCTTTTCCTCAATGGCTATCGATTCCGGGCAAGATGACTTCAGAACTGAATTCAATGCCACCCGTGGGGATGGTGAAGATACAAAAGATACTGTAGATCTGGTGTTTGGTTTAACTCAGGTAGTTGATAAAAATACAGTGATGCAGTTGAGCTACTCATTCAGTGATGTGAATGGCTATCTCACCGACCCTTTTAAGATTGTCAGCGTTGTCGACAATAACGGTCGCCCCGTTGATTATCTCTATGAAAAGCGTCCTGATTCCCGCAATAAACAGAGTCTTTTCTGGCAGGCCAAGCATCACTTTAAATCGGATGTTGTTGATTTCTCCTATCGATATTTCTGGGATGATTGGGGGATTACCTCTCACACAGTCGATCTACGATATCGCTGGAAGTTAGGACGTAAAAGTTATCTGGAACCACACATCAGGTACTACGATCAGAGTGAAGCAGATTTCTACCACCGCTTTCTTAATGAAGGGGATAGCCTGCCTGATCACGCCTCTGCAGATTACCGTTTGGGGGATCTGAATGGGATCACAGTTGGTGTGAAGTATGGCGTGGCGTTAGCTAATGAACAGGAGTTGAGCTTGCGCCTGGAATATTATCTGCAAAGTAATGACAATACCGAAGGGGCGCTTCCGGGTATCCTGAATGATGTTGATCTATACCCTGATGTTGAGGCGATAATTTTTCAGCTCAGCTATAACTTTTAGGGTGTTGCTGTAGTTAGTGATTGAGGGGAGAGAGATCGATCATTTAGTTAATTTGAAAGCTGAAGAGGGGTATTGGCTCGGATCTTTTGAAGCCATGGCCAGTCCGTGTGAGATTTTCATGGAAGTTGAGGATCAGAATCTGGCGGCAAGATTGCTCGATATTGCTTCGGTTGAAGCTTGGCGAATTGAATCTAAGTTCAGCCGATACCGTAGCGATAATATCGTTCATCAAATTAACAACAGCAAAGGTCGGCCTGTAAAGGTCGATGATGAAGTTGCCCACTTGCTCGATTTTGCACAACAGTGCTGGATGCTAAGTGAGGGCATGTTTGATATCACATCTGGTGTTTTGAGACGCGTCTGGCATTTTGATGGTGGATCGAGACTACCTGAAAAACAGGATGTTGATCAGGTGTTGTCTCATGTGGGTTGGCATAAGCTCACATGGTCGAGACCCTATCTTACCCTTCCTGATGGCATGGAGATCGACTTTGGTGGGCTGGGTAAGGAGTATGCGGTTGATAGATCACTGTTGCTTCTGCAAAAAGAGACCCATGGCGCAGTTCTGATCAACTATGGTGGAGATATCAATGCCAAGGGTCAGAGAAAGGGGGGCAAGCCCTGGTCCATCGGAATCGAAAACCCCGGCCAACTCAATACCCCCATGGGAGTGCTCAAAGTCAATCAGGGTGCTCTTGCCACCAGTGGTGATGCACGCCGTTTTATTCTCAATAGTGGCCGTCGCTATGGACATATACTCAATCCGAAAACCGGTTGGCCTGTTGAAGGTGCGCTTCGCTCGGTAACTGTTGCGGGCAGTAGTTGTACCGAGGCGGGTCTGCTGGCCACACTGGCCCTGCTTCAGGGTGAAGATGCAGAGAGCTTTTTGCAAACCCAGGATGCGGTTTTTTGGGTTAATCGCTGATTTTGCATTTTTCAGAGTGGCAGTCAGAGCGACCAGTCTATTGCCATGATTTTCGATTTGGCCTGGAAGTGATATTCTGTCTGTTGCTGTGCTTAGCGCTACCAGGGCATGACATGAGTTTATAGGGATAGATTTAATTAAAGGATTATTTATGAATAAACTGTCTGAATGGCGAAAGCTCGCCTTTAACTTCAAGTTATTTGCACCTTCTGTCGTAATTTTACTGCTGCTGTCAGCATGCGGCAGTGGCGATAGCGATACGCCGAATACTAACACTCCTACAGAGGATTCAGGGCGCTATCTGTTCTATACCAGTGGTTCGGTTGATCAGGGTAACCTGTTCGCAATCGACCCTGACTCTCCCGCTGTATCGATTCCAGTTGAGGCGGGGAGCGATATAGTCGGGTGTGGTGATGATTTGGATCTTGATCTGTGTAGTTTTTCATCGGGGAAATACGAGAACAGCACCAATAGGGTTTCAGACTATATGGCAGATAGCCTGGTCTATATCAAGACTGATGGCAGTTTCTATAAAGTGAGCAGTATAAAGCGTGGTGATTTGACGCCACAGCAGCTCTCCAGTGAGACTGAAGCGGATCAGATCTGTCGTTCAGATATATATGGTGGCGTCTACCGTGCCGGGGATTTCTCGGATATCAATCAATCACAATTGGTTTACCATCTCCCTGGGGAGGATGGTGACTGTTTATCGAGTAGTGACAATATCTGGAAGATGATCCGCCTGGGAATGGGCGAATCCGATACGCCCATTGATGCACTTCATCCAGTGGTCTGGCTCAGAAATCTCGACAGTGATGCCTCAATTAGTGGTTGGCTGGTTAATGATGAGGGGACTCTGCGAAGATGTGATGAGAACTTTTTGAATTGCAGTGACGCTTTGGCTCAAGTCGACACTTCTATGCGTATGGTTTTCGGGTTGGGACGAAATAGTTATCTGCTTGAAATAGATGGGCAGAATTATGTCTACAATGGTGAAGTTAACAGCCTTTCGAACTCTATTTTCACCCCGCCGCAGAATGAGGTGTTCAGTAATCATGTAGCTGATGATAACTTCATCTATTTTGTAAATTCAAACCGTTTCTACAGGGCGCCTATCGATGGCAGTACAACCGCCACGCAGATTGCTGAAGAGAGTGAGGATGCATCCCTCAATATTTGGATATTTTCCGCGATGGAGAGCAGATTGATCTACACAATAGATGCAGGTACAGGAAATGATGCGGAGATTAAGGCGATCGATAAGACAGGGGGCGAGCCGATAACCCTTGCTACCCTGGATGATGCCGACAGGGCAGTATTTTTTACAAATCAAAATTTAATTTTCTACTACTTTTATGAGTATTACGTGACCTCTGGCTATGAAATGATTCCGCTTCTTGCAGGAATAATGGATGAAGATGGCAATTCTCAATTTGAAACAGCCGGTGCAGAATGGGTGGGCTTCAAAAAATCCAGGACCTATGATTTAAGCAATAACATTTATGACTTATGGGCGGATGATATGTTTATTTTAGGCGAGCGAACCAACCGGGAAATTTCCGGTATGACACTTCGGGGGTTCGATGGTGTGAGTGGAAATGAGCTAGTCAATCTTGGTGATGTTTCCGAGTTGGAGGATCTGAGGGGTTTTATCTGTTACACGAATTCCCAAGAGGATATGTTGTGTGAGGTGACATTAGATCGATCTCCAGTTGCCGAACCGCCCGCTGAGACTACGCAGCAGGATATCTTCTATCTCAACACCTCGACCAGTGACTCACTGGTAAGAGTGACAGATACGCCTGAGACCTCGGAAGCCGCAGTCATCCAACACTAAGCGTCTGAACCTTTATGGTACGGCATGGCCTCATCCACGCTACGGGTTGCCGTATTCAACGAGGAGAGTGATTCGCCGGGGAGCGAAACTGAATCGTGATGACTCCCGAAATAAATTCACCTGTAGGGTGCGGCCCTGCCGCACCCTACGATTCATCATGGCCCTAGCCTCAACAAAATCGTCTAGATCGAAAAGCAAGGTAGCCTGGATGGAGTGAAGCGGAATCCGGGAAGATTGGTGCAGTGTTCTCCCGGATTCCGTTGCACTTCATCCAGGCTACGGGTTGCTGTATTCAACGAGGAGAGTGCCTCGCCGGGGGGGGGCGGAAACTGAATCGTGATGACTCCCGAAATAAATTCACCTGTAGGGTGCGGCCCTGCCGCACCATGT
>NZ_JBSYOO010000011.1:0-17308 GCF_058244675.1 Candidatus Thiodiazotropha sp. AKIB8
GCGCTGTTCCCCCCGGATTCCGTTGCACTTCATCCAGGCTACGGTCTAGGCAGCGCCTGCCAGCTCTCAGCAAGTAGTGGCTGAAGTGCATCAGCCGCATCCTGAGGAAATCATTTCCAACCCCTGCAGGCACTTCGAAACTTGCCATCGCCCTCACTAGTTGACTACTTGGTGGGGCATGGCCCCACCCGACCCGTATAAGCGTGGGGTGGGGCCATGCCCCACCATTTAAGAGCCATTGGAATTCAGTCACCAACTTGACAATAGACACTTTAAAAAAAACAAATCGATAAGATTCATGATCTAGCTCAAACAAGCTTTTACTTTAATAGTCCACATACAACTGCCAAATTGACTACACTATCTATGTGCTTCGGAAACGCCAAAATGCGTATCCATCTCACAACCTCTGAATAACGATTGAGTTAAACAATAAGCCGGGAGGTAAAGGGGTTAATGGAAGAGTCACTGCAGCGATTACTTGACGCCGAAAACAGGGCACAACAGATTCACTCCAAGGCAGAAGAGCAACGTGAACGCGTCATTCAAGAAGCCTTGAAGGATGCGAAAACAAAAGAAGAACATTTTGAATCCCGAATTCCCGAACTGCACGCCAGTTTTATGGAAAAGGCCGAAAGTCGAGCTGAGCAGACCATTGCTGAATTAAAAAAGCGCTTTGACGAACGACACGCCCAGCTGCGTGAATATGCCCAGGTTAGGGAAGATGATGCACTAGAGGCGGCCTTCGCAGTGCTGATCGATCCCAAAGCTGATGAGGACTGAGCCTGACCAATGAACTCACAACGGGATCAGGCCTATCTCAAAACCCGGGTTGGTGTGTTAGCTGCCCGACTCTTTTCTCATGAAGATATCGAGATCTTGAAGCAGATGTCCCTGCATCAATTGGGCGAACGCCTCGATCTGTTACCGATCTTCGAACAGGAGATCGATACCCGGCAGAAAAGTGGTCTTGTAGAACAGGCGCTACTGCAACGCCTGATGAATGAACTCAAAATATTGTTACGCCCACTGAGCGGCCGCTCCCGGGGTCTGATTCTCTACTGGCCCAGAAAATACGAACTCTATAACCTCAAGACCCTGATTCAAGGCAAATTGAATAATCTCGACATGCAGGAGATTCGACATAATCTCTATGCCCTGCCAGAGAACATCCGCCTGCCCCACGAAGCCCTGCTACAGGCTGAGAATGTGCAGGAGATGCTACGCCAGCTCGAACGGGGGCCCTATTCGCAGATTGCCCGGCAGGCGCGCAATGTCTATGAGGAGCAACATGAAAACTTCTCCCTTGGGGCTGCAATAGACCGTCTCTACTACACCGGCATGCTGGCCCAGGCAAATATCACTGACTGCAGTGACAAACGTGGGCTGAAAAAGGCCATAGGCTGCATGGTCGACCGACAGAATATTCTCTGGTTATTGCGCTATCGTCTGGTCTACCACTTCGCACCCAGCGAAGCTTACTATCTACTGATTCCCTATGGGGGGCAGATACAGCGGGACGACCTGATGACCCTGGCCAACGTAGATGGGCTGGATACTGTCATCAGCCAACTTCCCGAACCTTTTCACAGCTTGCTTGCTGGCAGTGTCCATATTACCGACGCACGTCAAAGACTCGACCAATGGGTCTCTGACCAGCTACGCCAGCTAATGCTCAACAGCCGTGATGCCGTAGTCTCAGCGCTCTGCTATCTGATCATCCGTGATATGGATATCTGGCGTCTCTACGCCATCACTCAAAGCAAGTTACTGGAGATGGAACCCAGCCTGGTTAATGAAGCGGTAAGTGGGCAGGGTCAAAGCGGAATGCACTCTGAGGAGGTGGCATGAAGTCACAACATCTCCTGTGCAATCGATCAAGGGGGAATTGCTGATGTTCAGCCCCCTGTCCATGAAACAGATCAGCATCAAGCTGCTCACTGAAGATCTGCCTGGCGCCTCAGTAATCCTCGCGGGCCTCAACAGTTTCAGCCCCGACAACCGTGCCTATGAAGAGACGGCCTTGCCGAAGGTTCCAGGACAGAGTTTTCGTGAACAGTTCAACCAGGCAAAGAGTCGCCTGGACAAGATCTCCACCTTAGTGGACTGCTCTCCATCCCCTTCTTCAGAGGAAGTGGTACCCATCACCGAGGAACAACTCACCCAAGCAAATCAGTGGCTTGGAGAGGCCTGGGAGACCTGTTCCGAGTTTGAAGAGCGGCAACGTCAGCAAACCGAAGAGTCTCGAACTATAGACCAGCTTGAAACCAGTCTCGCCAACTTCAGTAATCTGACCATCGACCTGGGACAACTCCAGAGGGAACAACCCTTTCTCGAAACCAGTATTGGCATGATCGCGACTGCCCGGATGAACCAGCTCAAGGATGCATTGGGACTGGATGGCTATCTGCTCTTTCCCTTCATGGAGAGTGAGAAAGAGAGCTACGTGTTGATCGTAGGCGCTAAGAGAGAGCAGAATTCGAAGCTTAAATCTGTACTCGACAGCGCTGGATTCCGTCCCTTGGAGATCCCCCCTGAGCTACATACCGAACCGGAAACGGCCAAGAGTCGTCTGGCGCAACGGCGTGAAGCTGTGGAGCAGGCCTCACAGCAACTCAAGACTGAGATCAGCGCATGGCGTGCAGACGCCCAGGATGGACTAAAGCAGGCAGCCCAGACCCTCCATCTGGCAGCCCCCTATGTCGCCCTCGGAGAGGCTGCACGACAGAGTGGCAAACTGTCGCGACTGCAAGGCTGGGTTCCAGCGGAAGACATGGGCCAGGTGGAGCGAGCACTGCAAAACAAGTTGTCCAATGCCTTTGTACTGGAGAGTCGCGACCCCTTTCCTGAAGAGCGTCCACTGGTGCCTTCAGTGATGCGCCACAGCCGGCTGCTCAAACCCTTTTCATCCCTGGTCATGCAGTATGGCGTACCCCGCTATGGTGAGGTCAACCCCACCCACCTGTTCGCCCTGACCTACATCCTGATGTTTGGCATGATGTTCGGTGACATTGGACACGGGGCAGTGATACTCGGCGTGTCACTTTTCATGCGCCGTAAGCTGGGTAGTTTTACCCCATTTGGTATTGCCGCAGGCCTCTCATCGATGGTGTTCGGTGTGCTCTACGGCAGTATCTTCGGTTTTGAGCATCTGTTTCATCCTCTGTGGATAGCACCACTCAGCGACCCCCTCTACATGCTCACTGTGGCCCTGCTGTGGGGTATAGGTTTTATTGCAATATCCAACCTGCTCAACATCCTCAACCATCTGGTACAGGGAGATCGGCTCGGTGCCCTGTTTGGCGATAATGGCCTGCTATCACTACTGCTCTATAGCGGCCTGTTAGGCACCGGATACAGCCTCTATGCGGATGGTCAAGTGGGTGGTCTATGGGCGGCTCTGACGATTCTCAGCCTGATCGGTATATTTGCCCACAAACTGCTTGAACAGGAGGCCTCAATCGGTGAGCGTCTACTGGTCGCTTTCATCGAAACCTTTGAAACCATCACCGGTTACGCTTCCAACACACTCTCCTTCCTGCGTGTTGCCGCATTCAGTTTGAACCATGTTGCACTGGCCATTGCTGTCTTTACCCTGGCCGGCATGATGGGCGAAACCGGCCACTGGATCACCATAATATTGGGCAATGTATTCATCCTGGTGCTGGAGGGACTGATCGTCGCCATCCAGGTACTGCGTTTGGAATTTTATGAAGGCTTCTCCCGCTTTTATGCTGGAGATGGCAAGGCATTTAAACCACTGACGCTATAACAAACGACTGAACTGCAAATAGAAAGAGGAGCACACTATGTACTGGCTTATCGCAGTAATGACTCTCGGCATCGTTGGCCTGATCGCCACCGGCATCATCATGGAGATGCAGCCGGCAAAGGTATCCAAACCCTGGTTCAAGCCAACCATCGGTGTCAACCTGGTGGTCTTTGTCTGCGCTCAGGCGGCATTGATCTTTATCGGTGCCCAGGATGTCATGGCGGCAGTGGAGCCGGCAGTTGAGGCGAGTGGAGAGATCTCCATCGGACTGGGCCTAGGCATCATCGGTGTCGGTATCCCAACCGCCCTGAGTACCATCGGTGCGGGTATCGCGGTAGGTCCCATTGGCGCCGCCTCACTGGCAGTGCTGGCAGAGAAACCGGAGATATTCGGCAGAACCCTGATCTATCTCGGCCTGGCTGAAGGTATCGCCATCTATGGTCTGGTGATGAGTATCCTGTTGCTCGATAAGATCTAAGAGACCATGACAGAGACCACAACCCACAACGTCAGAAATATATTTGTTGGCGGCCATGCGCTGACCGACGGCTTTCGTCTGATTGGATTCGAAACCCTGACAGATCCCGACAGTGCGCAGCTGGAAAAACTCCTCTCCACTCTGCTGCAAAAGAAACAACGGGCACTACTAATCATCGAGCAGTCGGTGAATCAACTCGATTCCAAATTGCTTGAACAGATTCGCAACGAAGGTGGGCGGATCGTACTTTCCGAGATACCCTCGCTGCACGACCCGGAGCATTTCCAATCGGATCTGGACGAAACCTTGAAACAACTGACCGGCGGTTAACAAGGAGATCCCATGTGAATCAGGTTGAAGCCCTTGAAAAAGCAATCCTGGATCGTGCTCAGCAAATGGCCAACGAGTGTCATAGCCGTGCCGAAGCAGGACGTAAGAATATTCTCAGCGAAGCCAGCGACAAACTCCATTTGCGGGAAGAGAAAGAGACCCTGCTGGCAAAATCCCAGGCAGATCGCGCCTACCTGCGTAAGGTTCAGGCAGATGAACTGAAACTGCAGAGCAAGATGGATCATATGCGCTGGAACCTGGTACAGGTGGTCATCGACCGACTGAAACAGCAGATGAGCGACTACAGCAAGGATGAGGAGCGCTACTTCAAACTGCTGCAAGCCCTACTGCAGCAGGCAGCTGAACAGATCGATTCTGATCAAGTGGAAGTCATGGTCAACCAGGACGATCTAAATCGGCTGAAACCGAAATGGTCACAACTTACTGCTGATCTTGCATCGAGAAAAACCTTCCTGCTGCAAGACGATACAGTCAATACCATTGGCGGCTGCCTGGTCACCACCCAGGATAGACGGGTACAGATCGACCATACCTTCGAGGGTCGCCTCTCTCGCCTTGAACGCAAGGTCCATCAGGCCTTGGTCGAACGGCTTCTGCCCCCCATCGGTGACGGACAGGCACTCTAAACATGAACAATACAATCAACAAAAAAGGCATCATCAAAGAGATAAACGGCCCCATTGTCACGATAAAATTACCCGGGGTACAAAATGGCGAACAAGTGCGTATCGGCAGCCTCGGTCTCTATGGTGAGGTGATCTCGCTGGAGGGTGAAGAAGCCCTGGCACAGATCTACGAATCCACCGAAATGGTTCGCCCAGGCGAGCCAGTAGAAGGATTGGGACATCCACTCTCTGTGGAACTCGGCCCAGGCCTTATCGGCGGTATCTTTGACGGGGTGCAGCGCCCCCTGGAAGCGATGTTTCTCAAGGCTGGGGATCAGATCCCCAGAGGACTCAGCCCCCTACCCCTGGATCGGGAAAAAGAGTGGCACTTTGTCCCCTCCGAAAACCTGGAACCCAACATGCCCATCATCGGTGGCGCCGTACTCGGCAGAGTTCAGGAGAGTGAAACTGTCGAGCACCGAATTCTGGTGCCCCCCAATATTGATGGGGAGCTGATCGAGCTCGCCCCCGAAGGCAAATACCACCTTGAAGAGAGCATCGGGCAGGTGCGCGACTATAGCGGCCAGATCCACCATCTCAAGCTATACCATCGCTGGCCTGTACGTCGTCCTCGCCCCTACCAAAGCAGGGACAACGGCATTGAGCCCCTGATCACCGGACAACGTATTCTCGACACCTTCTTCCCGCTGTTGAAGGGGAGTAAATGCGCAGTACCCGGCCCCTTCGGTGCAGGCAAAACCGTAGTCCAGCACCAGGTCGCCCGCTGGGCCAACGCCGACATCGTAATCTATGTGGGTTGTGGTGAACGCGGCAATGAACTGGTGGATGTACTCGACAGCTTTCCCAAGTTGAAAGACCCCTACACCGGCCGCCCACTGATGGATCGCACCCTGCTGATTGCAAACACCTCCAACATGCCGGTGGTGGCCCGTGAAGCCTCCATCTATGTCGGCATCACCATCGCCGAATACTATCGCGATCAAGGTTTCGACGTGGTCATGCTCGCCGACTCAACCAGTCGCTGGGCCGAAGCCCTGCGGGAGGTCTCCGGTCGCCTCGGCCAGATGCCCGTGGAAGAGGGCTACCCGGCATACCTGGCCTCTCGTCTCGCAGCATTCTATGAACGTGCCGGACGGGTGGAGACCATGGACAGCGGCAAAGGCTCGGTGACATTAATCGGAGCCGTTTCCCCCCCAGGCGGCGACTTCTCAGAGCCGGTCACCAGCCACACCAAAGAGATCATTCAGACCTTCTGGGCTCTCTCCAAAGAGCTGGCGGATGCGCGTCACTATCCCGCTATAGACTGGGTCGACAGCTTCTCAGCCGATGTGGGCACCGCAGCCGTATGGTGGCATGAGAACATCGATCGCAACTGGGAGAAACGCAGAGCCCAGGCCCTGGGAATGCTGGCGCGGGATGCTGAGCTATCACGCATCGTCAACCTGGTTGGCCCCGAAGCCCTCTCCTCAGCCCAGCGATGGGTACTGGAGGGTGCAGGTCTCATCAAGGAGGGGGTGCTGCAACAGAGCGCTCTCGATCCGGTAGATACATTCTCATCACCGGAGAAACAGTTCATGCTGCTTGACCTGATCCTGGCGGTATATGACGCCGGGGCCGAACTGATCGAACTCGGCGTACCAGTGCAGGAGCTCTCGGACATGTCGGTGCTGGCTCGACTGCGTCGTTGCAAAGAGCTCTACGACTCCTCCCAGATCGACCAGCTAAAAGCCTTCCGGGATGAAGCTCTGAACGACTTCAAAGAGATCCATTCCGAATACGCGCAAAGAGGAGAACAGACAGCATGAGTGCAAAGGAGTACCGAACCGCCTCCTCCGCCCGTGGCGGCCTGTTAACCGTAGCCAACGTACCCGATATCGCCTTCGGTGACCGGGTTCGTATCCGCGACAAGCAGGGCAACACCCGCAACGGCCAGGTGATCCGAACCTCAGACGAAGAGGTATTGATTCAGGTCTTCGAGGGCACCTCAGAGATCGACCTGGAGAGCACCTGGGTGCGCTTCCTCGATGAACCCGTTGAGATCGCCCTCTCCCCCGAGATACTCGGCCGCATCTTCAACGGACTCGGAGAACCCAGGGATTTCCGTCCCCCGATCGTCTCCAGTCTGCGCCGCAGCATCAGCGCCGCCGCCTTCAACCCGGCAGCCCGCACCTACCCAAGAGAGTTCATCCAGACCGGCATCTCAACCATCGACGGTCTCAACTCCCTGGTAAGGGGTCAGAAGCTACCCATCTTCTCCGCCTCCGGCCTGCCCCACAACCGACTTGCAGCACAGATCGTACGCCAGGCAAAACTGCCCGATGACGACAGCCGCTTCTCCGTAGTTTTCGCCGCAATGGGAGTCTCATACGCCGATGCCCGTTTCTTTCAGGAGGAGTTTGCCTCCTCAGGCGTATTAGGGAATGTGGTCATGTTCGTCAACATGGCCGATGATCCGCCGGTGGAACGCCTCACGCTACCCCGGATGGCACTGACTGCTGCCGAATACCTGGCCTTCGATCTCGATCGCCACGTACTGGTGGTAATGACCGACATGACCCACTACGCAGAAGCCCTGCGTGAAGTGGCCACAGCCAAGGGCGACGTACCTGCAAGAAAGGGCTACCCCGGCTATCTCTACTCCGATCTGGCAGAGATTTACGAGCGCTCCGGTCGCATCAAAGACCGACATGGCTCCATCACCCTGGTGCCGGTATTGAGCATGCCCAGTGACGATATCACCCACCCGATTCCCGACCTCACCGGCTATATCACCGAGGGCCAGATCGTACTCAGCCGGGAGCTGAACAACCAGGGCATCTACCCCCCGGTACACATCTCACCCTCCCTCTCTCGACTGATGAAAGACGGTATCGGCAAAGACTTTACCCGCGAGGATCACCCCCACGTCTCCAACCAGCTCTACGCCCTCTACGCCAGAGCCCTGGAGACCAGGAACCTCGCCTCCATCATCGGTGCAGACGAACTCTCCACCAGAGACCGGCGCTATCTTGAGTTTGCCGACGCCTTCGAGAGTCGCTTCGTGCGTCAGAGAGAAGATGAAGATCGCAGCATAGAAGAGACCCTGAACCTGGCCTGGGATCTACTCTCAACCTTCCCAGCCCAGGCACTGACCCGGGTCAACGAAACCGAAATCGCAAAATACCATCGGCAGAGCGTATGACCGGAAAACGCATCAAGGCCGCACCGACCAAAAACACACTGCTGCAACTCAAACGGCAGCTCAACTTTTTGGATCAAGGCCACAACCTGCTTGAAAGAAAAAGAGAGCTGTTGACCAGACTGGTCTACCAGCGCATCAGTGAATACCGAAAAGTAAGGGACCAATCACACCAGGCAATCAAACAGGCCTACCACTGGCTAAGCCTGCTACAGATGCGTATGGGCAGCCGCGCCATCAACCAGACAGCACTGAGCATTCAACAAGTTCTGGAACTGAAAATACTCCCCAGACGCAACCTGGGTGTAGAGTTCCCATCGGTGACCGGTAAAGTAAAACCACTAAACCCGGTTGGGCTGCTGGGTACAGATCCCAGCTTCGATGACACCCGAAGATACTTTGCAGAGGCCTCCCTGCTACTGGCAAAAATGGGAGAAGTCTCAATGAGTCTGAACCGATTGATTGCAGAGCAGAGAAAAGCACAGAAGCGGGTAAATGCACTGCGTTACAACATTATTCCCCAATATAAAGAGACGATTAAGTTTATCGAGAATGCGCTTGAGGAAGAGGAGCGGAATGCTTTGTTTCAGGTTAAGGTGTTGAGGGATCAGAACAGGATATAGTTGGAATAATAGTGGAACTCGACAACTAATCACCTGACAAAATCTCTGCCAAAGGAGTTCGCCTCCCTTGGTTGAACTCCCGCAAAGGCCCCGCTATAAATTACTAACCATACCTGACTATTACTGCTTACAACTGTTTGTAGTTTCCTAAATGTATTCGCATCAAGATCGATACAGTAACCTCTGGATTACATATTGCCGTAGAACGTAATCATAATCCTCGCCTCGCTCCTTGGCGAGATTTAACAACCGCTGCTGGATAGAGTCCGCCGATCCATTGCTCATACCAGGCTCTCCATATAGGGCCGAATGACATTCAGTACCCGGCATACCCCAGCGTAGTGTACCAGGTCATCCATAGTGAACCGTTTCTCGCGCCAGCCCTCCCGCAGTGCTTCCAGGGCCACATCGAGGCCGATCTTGTTCCGGTATTTGAAACAATCCGCCACTGTCTTGGCCGCATTAAATACCTTTACAACCTCGCCATCTATCACAGTCTGCTCGACACCTTCTACCAGGGCCGGACCGGACATATAGAGGTAACGAACCTTAGGATAATTTATCTTCGGCGCCCTCGCCTTTCGATCAATCGCGATCCAGATTTCATGAGGATGCTGCGTGGTAAACCCGTGATAACTCAGCGCCGACAGCAGTGCGATTACCCCGTTCGGAACCTGCCTGGCTACGGCCAGCAGGGAGACATGCTGCTCGCTTTCCCGGTCTGGTGTTTGATACAAACCCCGACCTACACGGACTAGCTTCCCCTCTTCTGCCAGACGAGGCAGATACTCTCTCGGTAGTCCAGCCACAACGACATCTGCAGCACGAATAACAGCATTTTTTTTTGCCAGATCTAGGACTTGTTGCTTTTTTGACGTGCTCACAGATAATCACAAAGCATCGGCAGTAACTAATAATTGCCGACATTATGTGATTTTTAGAAAATAAAGTCCAGGCAATCAAACAGGCCTACCACTGGCTAAGTCTGCTACAGCATAAATTGCACTTTTGTGGTGAGACATTGTGTCGTTGTAACTCCTTAGAATGGCTCGCTACTCCGCGTCGATACGCGCTGCGCAAGGACGCACAAGAGTCACGGGTACAGGGATGTGCAGGAGCGACCCTTGCCTTGCCCTGCACCACCACAAACTCACACTTCACGCTGGTAACTGATCTTTTTAGGTTAAAACCTCACCCAGCGGACTACGCACAGCAGACCCACCCCGATTGAGAACATGAGTATAGATCTGTGTTGTACGTAGATCATTATGCCCCAACTGCTCTTGTACCGTTCGAATATCCTGAACTCTTAGCCTGACACTCTCGATCAATCTAAGACCAGAACCATACTGCAAACAGGCAATCAACCAATTTTGACCCTGCAGTCTATTCAATATTTGTGCTACTTCCGCACGAGTTAAAACAACCGGCAGCCGCTTGGGCCTTTTGGCGCGAACGATACCATTGATCTCATTCAAAGGCTGCTCTAAAACATGGCGATACATAAAGACCAATGCATTCAACGCCACATTCTGAGTGCTTGCGGCAACATTGCCATTAACAGCTAAATGCGTAAGAAATTGAGAAACCTCAGATTCACGCATGTCCTTAGGGTGACGTTTATTGTGGTAGTAGATATAACGTTTGATCCAATGAAGATAAGTATCCTCTGTTCTTCTGCTGTAGTGCCGCACCCTTATTTTATTTATAACTTGTTGTAAGAAGGTGATTTTTGACTGTTCTCATTCATATATATTTCTCTTCTTGTTCTCTTTTTTTTAAATAGTATTTTAGTTCTCATGTGATTTGAAATTAAGAAATATCTGGATAGAAGGCGTTTTGCTCGAATTTAACAGGTCATGGAATTTAATTGTGTGCCTCAAAGAGCATACACACTGGTAAAATGATGATTTTTAGTATAAAAATATAGAAGACAGGGAGGTTGGCGCGCACAAGCTTTTCCTCCCTTCGATTGTAGATATAAGTCACTATTCCCGTTTTTAACGGTGCAAATGGCCTGCTATCCAGCATTTATTGCATGATAGCGGAAGGTGTCACGTTGAAGTGGGTGATTAGTCAGGTTATAAGGCAATGTGCCTTAGAATATATGTTATATGTAAGAAGGAGAATTGATGAGCTCCACGTTTTATTGTGAAAAGTGTGGAACTGATGTGCCCGAATTAGTAGTTAGCGAAGAGGGGTGGAAAGCGATTGAAATATCTCTTTTGAATAAATCAGTAACTCTTGCTGCTGCAGAACTTAAGTATTTCGCGGACTGTGAAGAGAGCGAATCGAAAGAATTTATAAATCATTCATTACGGTGCGCTTATGCATGGCCTATTGCTAGAGAAGATGAAGAATTACTATTTAAAATAAAAGAAGCATTTAGTGGCGCATTAAAACCAAATCACTTTACGGACTATATGCATTGTGATGAATGTTATGAACATGACCAAACGCCTAGAAATTGTAGTAAGGAAACAGCAACAAGAAATGCTTTTGGGAATTTTGGATGGGATCAAATAACCTTTTCATCAGGAGAAGGGCTTTTATACTACTTTCCTGTATTGGCTAGATTTGCATTGCTGCCAGATCTTTGGATGAATATTGATTGGTATGGTAATCAACTGCTTAGTCATCTAACGTGGGACGTCAGATCAAATAAGCTCTATACAATATGCAACAACATACAAAAGGAATCTTTGCTTATGCTCCTAAATCATATGCAGGCAACTAGATCAAGACAACTAAACAACTATATGATAACGAAAGAACTTAATTTGGCACTAGAAATCTGGTCAGACATATTACCAAGCTTCCATCGGTCGCAGTCGCTGCCGCGCCTGCTCCGCTGAAGGCAACGTTAGGCCAACAAATAATGGAGATGTAAAGTGCTAGGTAGTCAAAAACAATATTTCGAAATAAGATCGCTACAAAAAGGGCTACACAATGGGCAAATACGTAGCACACTTATAGCTGATGCCACTACAAATGAATTTAAGCGGCTGGTTGAGCAAGCATATTCTCATCATCACACTAATGTAATATTCTCTGAGCCAATGGTTTATGGTGAAAGAGATACCGGTATACCATCTCCAGAATATATTACTTATATATTTCATACTGATGAGGACGAAGGATATTTTATAAAGCCAGAAATACGCTTAGGTGGGCCTCTTGGCGGCGTGCTTAATTGTGATTTAATAGAAGAGAGATTGTTGAGCGATATTCCAATTAAGGCGTCTAACGACTTATATTTCTTAGTGGGTGAAATAGGTATGGGTAAAACGACACTTATCTCGCATATTTTGGCCAACAAGGGGAAAGCATGGCTTGAAGAGGAAAACTATATTGTTGTCCATCTGGATGCAGATAAAAGCAATCGACATAAAGTTCCAGAAAAAATCAAGGCTCTTCAAAATCTCTACGAAAAAATAATTGACGAGCTACTTAAGCTGGCGAAATTTACTGACGATATTAATCACAAGAAAGTGCAGTCGATAGATGTGTCGTCTATGCCGCATAAAGATATGATGCACATTGAAGCGACATGGCTTAGATCAATATCGTCTGTTATAGAACTAACATATAGGAACTTTGGGAAGAGGGTTATTTTATTTATAGATAACTTGGATTATCTATATCATATTAACGATAGATCACACTTCTCAAAAAAAAGGAATTTAAAAGCAAAAGAGGCTAAAGACTTTATTGAGTATTTTATTAATATATTTGTTGAAGGTGGCAATGGCGCGCTAGCAACATCTGGGATAAAGATTATGTTTTCATTACGCCCAGATAGCCTATATCTATTACAGTCTGCTGTGCATTTGCTACCTAATCATGTATTCAATAACGAAGAAAATATTTTTTTCTATAAATCTCCGTCTACATATGAGGTTTTACTTGGCAGATATAGGCTTTTAAAGAAAATAATTAGTATGGTAAAGGTGGAAGGAAAAGAAAAGAGAATGTCCGAGTTGTTAGTGATATATGACAAAATACTAGATCACTACAAACGCAGTGAGTGTAAAAACAATAAAATAGAATATTGTGATAAAAATCTTTTTCAACGATTATCCTCTCTTTCGAAGCAAGGACTTAGACAAATACTAGAACACATGTCTAATTATAGTTGGCTTGGTGATGAGCAGCTAGCTGATTTAGGTATAGAGTTGGATGAGCGATTTGCCTATCAATCGTCACCATCAGTACTTACGTTTACCACGGGAGGAAAAAGGTATTTTTCTCAATTTACATCTGCATTCCCTAATTTTTATTTGGTAGATAGTAGTGCTGCTTCTGCATTATTGAAAGAAGAAGGTTTCAGAGGTGATATACTGCGACCTCATCGGCACACTTATTGGTTAAAAAGACTCATTGCTGAGTATGTATATTCAAGTGATGATTGTGTACATTTAAGTGAGATATTAGATGTATTCATGCATAAAGGAGATGATAAGGAAAAACCAAATGGGTATGAAGAATCTATAGTAAGGCTTGCCACTGCCAGCCTCTGTCAAACTGATAGGTCAAATGTAATGGTGGCCGAATTGGATGTAAGTGCGGATGGAGGGGATCTTGGTATAGGAGAATTGAGGATTACGGAAAGAGGTAAGTATTGCCTTGATTGTTATATAGATACATTCCAGTATTTGCAATTAATAGTAGATGATTACATGCTGTCATCTCCAAAATGTATTGCTGCGCAAATGTACTATAAGAAAGACTATGGTTATCTGGTCTACCCCCAACCTGATTATCATAAACAATCATCACTTATGGTTTCAGCGAAAGCCCGTCAGGTTTATCTATTACTAAAAGTGCTCGATATTTCTTTGTCACTGGAAAGAGAACTTTATCCAAATGTATTCCAGAGACTAGAAGCCGAAGGAGTTAGGGTTCCCAATATAACGGAGGTGGTTGACAATATATCACTATCTTTAGGTAATTTACGGAAATACCTAAAGGAGTTAAAAATACATACAGAGTATATGGGTGACTCGATTGTGTTTGAGGATCAAATAAGAACTCAACTTTCTGATGCCTATGCTGTTTACCATGATTAAGCGACTGCTTTCATTTGCGACTATTATTATAGTGCTGTTTGCCGTTCCACGTTTTGTTGTTGGTAAGGATAATGATCGAGAAATATTCTACTCGATTAATGACAATGGCATTATGGAATACTCAATTATAATTCCAGAGAAATCAGAGGTTACTCAGTATTACAGTGCATACATTGACACAGTTCACAGAAAGCGCCTTCTAAGTGAAGGGAAATTAAAGTCAGATAAGTATTGGGTGAATGGAAGTTACACTTTAACCTCTCAAAGGAAAGGAAATATCATAGTTCGCCTACTAGATAAAAAGAAAAATACCATAGGCGTAGTTAGCAAAGAGTATCAATACAATAAAACTGGTACAACAAAGACAATGGACTTTATTAACCCATTCTTTGGTATTGTTGGAGTGTTGGTTGGCTTCTTTATAAATATATACAAAGAAAAACACGACAGACTAAGGACTGAAAACGAAAAAAACCAAGAAAGAGTCCAAAATGTATATTTAGCTTTAGCAACACTAATCGATAATTGGGATCTTGCTCATAGAGAAACAGCAAGTATGTCAAAATATCTAAAGCCTAGATACATAAGAAAAATGCTTGCTTTTCAGTCGCGAAAAGAAAATCATCACGAAATAGTTACTAGGCCAAAAATAATATTCCATGAATGGTCAAATTGCCGTGCAACTGATAATGACTGCAAGGAACTTGAAGAAATAAAGATTATCGTATCAAAAATGATGATAATGGCCTAATAATACTAACTAAATACTAACTAGACACCCACTCCAAATAGGTTTGATTTAGGCCCCTCAGATTCAAGATTGCAATACCAACACGTCTTAATAATTGGATCGATATGATCAAGCAAACCGGGACACCCAACATTTATTTACAATAATCGCACAGCAATAATTGTCATTATCTTATTGATTTATAATTACATTTATAAATTCAGATGATGGGTACACCGAAATGATTTTGACTGTAAATGTACAAACGGCAAATAATGTAGTAACGTACCTACATTAGACATCCTGTTCAGGAGGTACCGCCATGACCATCACGACGCTATCCAGCCGAGATCTCAATCAGGACGTGAGTCGCGCCAAGAAAGCGGCCAAAAATGGCCCGGTGTTTATCACGGATCGCGGCAAGCCGGCACATGTACTGTTGAGTATCGAGGAATACCAGCGACTAACGGGTCAACATAGAAACCTCGTTGAGGCACTGTCCATGCCGGGTATTGCCGATATCGAGATTGAGCTTCACCATTCGCGTGAGCTTCCTCGAGCAGCGGAATTTGACTGATGTTTCTGCTCGATACCAACGTCATTTCCGAATTGCGCAAGGCCGGCAATGGTAAGGCTGATCACAACGTAACCCAATGGCTGTCAGATTTGGATGCCACCAATTTCTACATCTCGGCTGTAACCGTCATGGAACTTGAACTTGGCATTTTACGCGTGGATCGTCGTGATACTGCTCAAGGGGCGCTGTTGCGCACCTGGATGGACAACCGTGTTCTCCCGGAATTTACCGACCGTACATTACCGATCGATGAAGTTGTAGCGCTTCGATGTGCGCAACTACATGTTCCCAACCCTCGCCCGGAGCGAGACGCCTATATTGCGGCCACCGCTCTAGTTCATGGTTTGACTGTAGTGACCCGGAATGTGGTCGACTTTAAATCGACAGGGGTAACCATCATCAATCCATGGGAAGCCCAACAAAAATAAAACGAACAAGACATAGATGGACACCCCCCCCGGCATTGGGGACACCCAGCATTTTATCCCGACTAACTAGACACCCACTCCAAATAGGTTTGATTTAGGCCCCTCAGATTCAAGATTGCAGTACCAACACGTCTTAATAATTGGATCGATGTGATCAAAAAATATGAAGAATGACCGGGTCTTTAGATTGAAGTGCGGTTTTTAATGTATGTTTGCAGATTCGCAGGCGCAACATAACCTCAGCCCTGTATAGCTGATTGATATTTTAAATTTAAAAAGCAAGACTAGCTGAGTAGCTCTATCACAGAACCTAAATTTGGCGTTCGTCGAAATTTAAGTTTGCGACAGGCCGCTTTTAGTGCATGACTTGCTCCAACTAGCCCTTTGAATCGACTTTCAAAATGTTCAGCCATGTAGAGCCAATGTTTAGAATCGATCTGTAGCCTATCGAGAACAGGCGGTTTATGGTCAGGTATGTAACCACGCTTATTATCTAGGATGGCGCGCCCCGTCCAATCAACAAGCTCAAGATAGTCTACAAGACGAAAAGGTATGCCCTTAGGCATATCTTTTCTCGGGTAACCAACAAAAGGTAGAAGGCCACTGGGAGTCTTGATTTCTTTATCACTATCAGAATTTTCTTTGAATAGTTGGGTGCGCTCTTTGATGGAGGTGCATTCAGACTCCTCAGGCGTCTCAGCCAGCCCTGCGCGAATCGGGTTGAGATCTACATAGGCCATACAGGCTGCGAGGGCCTTCTCATCTAACAGCGCCTGGGATTTATAGCGCCCCTCCCAGAAGCGACCCGTACAGCCATCATCTTTATTGGCCTTACGGGCAATCGGCTCATTAAGACAGCGCATAAACCAGCTGATGTCGTGAAGCCTTGTGCGCCATTTAGCCAGTAATTCAGAAACCGAACCACGTTCTGCCAGAGTGATAGTTTCTCTGCCCAGATAGCGTTGTACAACCACGGGTAGTGAAAAGAGCCTACTCCAACGTTCAATCACTTCATGGTCATCCCACTCTGTAGCAAGTTGGCTATCGACATGGAGAATAACGTGATAGTGATTGTGGAGTACAGCATATGAACAGATATCAATTGCATAAATATCAGCAAGCTGCTTCATGCGATCGACGATCCACTGGCGTCGATGTTCATAGCTTTCACCGGTATGGGAATCCACACCGCAAAGAAAAGCGCGGCGAACACATCGGGAAACGCAGTGGTAGTAAGGGGTCTCTTCCAGAAGCACCAGAGCTTTCCTTGGCTTGGGCATCGTATCACTCCTTGATAGCTGATGAAGATAGAAAGATTGCCAGACTGGATAATTTTTGGCAAGTTATTGAGTCGCCGTAGAGCCCCGTCATACACAACCTGAATGATCATGTATGACAGGCCCCCGGCACAGATCCGTACGTGCGCTACTAACGCATACGGCTCCTACATCGAGTCAAACGCTGAAGCGCTCTGAC
>NZ_JBSYOO010000008.1:0-30042 GCF_058244675.1 Candidatus Thiodiazotropha sp. AKIB8
GGGGCATGGCCCCACCCTACGTTAGAAAGTGTAGGTATGGTGGGGCCATGCCCCACCAAAATGAGTGAGTCATCCTCACACATTCATGATTTTGAATTAATTCTCGAATACCAGTGATATTCGTAACAGGTCCTAATTACAGGAGATCATCATGGCTTCAGCCTTGATCAATCAACTCATAGATCAGAGAGGTATTGCTGTTGTCGATGAGCAATCCCTTGATAGCTTCACGCAAAATCATAGGAATACGCTGTTGTTCTTTACAGAGAACCCTGTGCAATTTCCTGAGAGTAACGATGTGGCTGTTGTGTTGCCCCTGTTGATGGATGCTTTTGTTGATCGATTTCAAGTTGGCCTGGTCGATCGGTCATCTGAACATCAGCTGCATGCCCGTTATCCCTTCGATGGTTGGCCAGCCCTTGTAATGCTGCAGGATGGAGACTATGTCGGCGCTATTTCCCGGATGCAGGACTGGGATGTCTACCTATCTGAAATTGAGCGTCTTCTGAGTGCGGAACCTTCTGGGGTAAAACCTATCAGCATCCCTGTCGTGAGCGCAGATTCCTGTAGCCAATAAATCGGTACAACCATCATGAATGAAATCAATATCCCGATCACCGTCAGTGGCCCCGGTTCTCAACCAGATGAAGAGGATGGTTCAAGCCTCGATATTCTTCAGCTGCCATCTGAGATGACCACCTTCAGCATGCCCGAGATACCTGAAGCAGATGATTTGGAAGGTTTGCAAGAGGGTATTTCCTTTCTCAAAAAACTCGATGAAGTACTGAAACTTCAAGCCAGATCCAGGAGTGTGCAAGCAGAAGTTCTGGATATTACTCATCTGGATTCTGCGAATAGTGAACTGGTCGATCAGGTGCTTGGAGAAGGTGAAGTGAGCATGCTCTTCAGTTCCCCAGATTGCACTGCACGGATCCAGGAATCGGTTATGGCAGGTCTATGGCGGGTCAGGTATTTCGACAAATCAGGTGAAGTGACGACAGACACCATCGAAGTCGCTTATGTACCCAAGCTATGTCAGCGCTATGTATTCAAAAATGCTTCACATCGTGTTGAGACTCAGCGTGATGCAATTCCCAAAGGGGTGATCAATGCACCACCACTGGTTGCAGAGATCAATGACAAGGTTGCTGAATATCGGCCTGGCCGGGAGAGTCACGTCATCAATCTGACCCTGCTGCCACAAACCGAAGAAGATCTGCTGTTCTTGATGAACAGTCTGGGCGAAGGGCCCTTGACCATACTCTCCAGAGGTTATGGGAATTGCCGAATCAGCAGTACCAAGGTTGAAAATGTCTGGTGGGTGCAGTACTTCAACTCTCAGGATAAAAATATCCTTAATACGATTGAGATTGGCGCAACCCCCGCCGTAGCCGCAGCGGCTCATGAAGATATTCAAGACAGTGCCGAGCGTCTGGGCGAGATTCTTGAGGCCTACTTGTGAATCCTGATTTTTTCGGCGGCTCCTATGGCGGCGATGACAGCAAGCTGGATGATGCATGCCGCCTTGAGTGTAAGATCTGCTGGCATATCTATGATCCAGCTGAGGGAGATGAGTATTGGCAAATTCCGCCTGGCACACCATTTTCTCAACTGCCTGATCATTGGAGCTGTCCCAATTGTGACGGTAAGAAGCAGGAGTTTATGGTATTGAGGGAGGAAGCATGATCTGTCCCGACTATCTGATGGAAGGGTTGGAGCTGCAGTTCCGCACCATTGAAAAACAGCGTATGCAAGGGCTACCTCTACTGAATCCGGCGTTGAAGGTGAAAGCTGTAGGTTTCCGTGAATGGAACAACCATTGCCTGGGGGTAATGATCACACCCTGGTTTATGAATCTGATGCTGATACCCCATGAGGGGGATAGCTGGAAAGAGCGCCAAATCGGTGAAAAAGAGCTACATCAACTCCCTTCTGGTCCCTATGAATTTATTCTCGGTGAAGAGGAGGGCATCGGCCGATATCAAATGTGCTCACTCTTTTCCCCGGTGTTTGAATTTGCCGATCAGGTGACTGCTGTGGAGACCGCTGAGCAGGTGATGCTCGCTCTAATGGATGATAAAAATCAAGATGGCCTCTCCACTCGAGAAAGTGAGATCACACGGCGTTGGCAGGGAGAGACAGAAGAAGAGGTAGAGAAGAACCCTGAAATCGAGAGTGAGGAAGAATCACCGGGGATCAGTAAACGGTTGCAGCAACCGCTAACTCGTCGTGAGCTGTTGCGTGGTGCTATTGATCAGGATTGTGAGCAGTGAGTATCGAAGGGGAATTAAGGATAACCCTGCAGTGTCATGGTGAGCAGGTACGTCAAGTTGATATTATTTCAACCCGCCCCCTGCAATTAACCCGGATGTTTAATGGAAAGTCAGTTGATGAACTACTCACAATGATTCCAATGCTCTACAGCGTTTGTGGTACCGCACAATCTGCTGCTGCAGTTAAGGCTTGCCGTATGGCGAGCGGTCAGAGTAGCGATCCCCAAACCGATCTGCTTGAACAGATATTGGTTAATGTTGAGATGGCACGGGAACATCTTTGGCGCATCCTCAGCGACTGGTCCACTTCAGATGTAGGCAGACTGAATCATGATCTTACATCATCTCTTGCGACCTTGATGAACGATGCGAAGCTGGCCTGTTTTCCTGAAGGGGACAGCTTTAGGATAAAACCGGTTGTTGCATTTGATTCAGCAATGATTGAATCGATTATCAGACGAATCACGACTATCTCCTCTGAGAATGTTTTTAGCCTTAATGCCACTGAGTGGTATGGAATAGAAGATATAGAGACATTTAATCACTGGCTCGATAAAACAGAGACCGATGCTGCACTACTACTTAGAAGATTGCGTGATGGAACAGTTGCCAGGTTAGGCGAAGGTGAAGCACTGCCACTGCCACAAATTGATCACCATGAGATGTCAAAACGACTTTCACAAGCTGATGCTGAAGCCTTTATAGCGGCGCCAGAGTGGGGCGGTCATGTTTATGAGACTGGCCCTTTGACACGACAGAGTGCCCATCCAATGCTACAGCAGCTGATGCAGGAGTATGGTAACGGGGTATATGCCCGCATGGTTGCCAGGCTGGTTGAGCTGGCCTCTCTGCCGAGTCATCTTGCACAGCAGCTGAATCTATTGGAAATTGAGAGTGACTCAGCTCAACAAAAGCATGATGTTGTGATGTCGCAGCAGGGCATTGGTGAAATTGAAGCGGCGAGAGGGCGTCTTTTTCATCGCGCTGTGGTGCGAGATGGCATCGTCTCAAGTTATCAGATCCTTGCTCCCACTGAGTGGAATTTTCATCCATTGGGCGTTGTGGCTCGTGGATTGAAACGTCTTTCGATAGGGCGTGAATCTTTAATGAAACAACAAGCAGAATTGCTGATTAATGCAGTTGATCCTTGTGTCGGTTTTAGTCTGGAGATTTGCTGATGCATGAGATGTCTCTATGTGAAGGAGTACTGCAGATTGTTGAAGAGAGTGCAACGAATCAGGGTTTCAGCAAAGTGAAAACAGTCTGTCTGGAGATTGGTGCACTATCCGGTGTTGAAATTGAAGCGATGCGGTTTGGTTTTGATGCGGTGATGAAAGGTTCTCTGGCTGATGGCGCAACGTTGGAGATAATTAATATCCCAGGTGAAGCCTGGTGTATGCCTTGCGCAAAGCGGGTTGAAGTCTCAGCTCGATTCGATGCCTGTCCTGAATGTGGCAGTTTTCAACTTCAGGTTACAGGGGGTGATGAGATGCGGGTTAAGGAACTTGAAGTTGAGTAGGGCGGAGCCCAAATAATCAGTTAAAGAATTTTCGTTAATGCAGATTAACAATTGAGGTAAACAGCGATGTGTACTGTCTGTGGATGCAGTGAAGGTGAAACAACAATTCATGAACATAAGCATGATCATAATCATGACCATCAACACAAGCATGATCATGAACATACCCACGACTATGGTCAGGGTCCAGCCCACGCTCATGCACCGGGTATGACACAATCGCGTATGGTTCAGATCGAGCAGGATATTCTGGGTAAGAACAATCAATACGCTGCTGAGAATCGTCGTTATTTCAGTAAACATGGGATTCATACCTTAAACCTGGTATCCAGTCCTGGTTCGGGAAAAACCACTTTGCTGGCCCGTACAATTGAAGATATGCAGGCTGAGCACGCCATCTCTGTGATCGAAGGCGATCAACAGACCACCAATGATGCAGAACGTATTCGCGCTACCGGAGTCAAGGCGATACAGATCAACACTGGTAAAGGTTGCCATCTGGATGGTCACATGGTGGGACATGCGATGCAGAGTTTACAACCGGAAGATGAAAGTCTGTTGTTTATAGAGAACGTTGGTAATCTGGTTTGTCCTGCAGCTTTTGATCTTGGTGAGGCGCACAAGGTGGCGATACTTTCAGTGACTGAAGGGGAAGACAAGCCGATCAAGTATCCCGACATGTTTCATGCGGCAGATCTGATGTTGCTTAACAAAATCGACCTGTTACCCCATCTGAACTTTGATGTTGAGCGCTGTATCGCCTATGCCCAGCAGGTCAATCCCCGTATTCGTGTGCTGCAGCTTTCTGCAACGACAGGTGAAGGGATGGAGGCATGGTATCAGTGGATTGTCGCTACACGGCAGACGGCTTTGATTGGATATCGCTCGAAAACGGCCTAGAGGTGCTGGTGCGGCAGGGCCGCACCCTACCTATAAAAAATACGTGGGCTGCGGCCCTGCCGCACCAACAACTGCTGGAGTAAACGAAAATGTGTCTGGCCATACCGGCAAAAGTTGTCGCCATCGATGAGCTTGGGGATAACGCAACCGTAGCGCTGGGTGAAGTCAAGAAGGAGGTCTCCCTGGCGTTGGTTGATGATGTAAGAGTGGATGATTTTTTACTCATCCATGTAGGTTATGCACTCAATAAAGTCAGCGAGGAAGAGGCGCAGAGAACTCTGGAACTCTTTGCCCAGGCCGGGGTGACACCATGAAATATGTAGATGAGTTTCGACAGCACAAACTGGCAAAACAGTTGGCGGCAGCGATCAGACAAGAGGTTGATGTTGACAGAAACTACAATTTGATGGAGTTCTGTGGTGGTCATACCCATGCGATTTTCCGTTATGGGGTAGAGGATCTGATGCCGGACAATGTGCGCTTTGTGCATGGGCCAGGCTGTCCTGTCTGTGTGCTTCCGGTGGGACGTATTGATAGTGCGATTCATCTGGTTGAAGCTGAGGATGTCATTCTTTGCACTTACGGCGACCTGCTGCGCGTACCGGCAAGCGGACGAAACAGTCTGATCAAAGTCAAAGCCGCAGGCGGTGATGTAAGGATGGTCTATTCAACCCAGGATGCGTTGAAGATCGCTCGGGAAAACCCCCATCGGGAAGTGGTTTTTCTGGCGATCGGTTTTGAGACTACCACCCCTCCCAGTGCTGTCGCACTGCAGCAGGCGAAACAGCAGGGGCTGAAAAATTTCAGTCTGTTTTGTAATCATGTGCTGACTCCCGCAGCAATACAAAATATTCTTGAGTCGCCTGAAGTACGAGAGATTGGTTCTGTCTCTATTCACGGATTCTTTGGTCCCTCTCATGTCAGTTCAGTCATCGGCAGTCGTCCCTATGAGTTTTTTGCCGAAGAGTTTCAACGGCCAGTTGTGATTGCCGGATTCGAACCGCTGGATGTGATGCAGTCTGCATTGATGTTGATTCGTCAACTGAATGAGGGGCGTTTTGAAGTAGAGAATGAATATACCCGGGTAGTGACCCGTGACGGCAATCGAAAGGCACAAAAGCTGGTTGCCGATGTATTCGAACTTCGTCGCAGTTTTGAGTGGCGTGGTTTGGGCATGGTGCCCTACAGTGCCTTACGCATTAAATCGGACTACCAGGAGTTTGATGCTGAGCAACGTTTTAAGATTCCGGTGAGCCAGGCCAAAGAGGTCAAAGGGTGTGAATGTCCCGCCATCCTGCGTGGCGCTAAACGACCTACCGACTGCAAGCTGTTTGGTGTGGTCTGTACACCGGATAACCCTATGGGGTCCTGTATGGTCTCATCTGAAGGGGCTTGTGCAGCTTATTGGAGTTATGGGCGTTTTCGTCTACCGGAGACAAAAAGCGCATGAACAGATCATTGACTGAGGCGATCCTATGAACGCGGTTGTAAAACCTTTTCCGCTACGACTCGATACCCGTAATGCTAAGGTCGACATGACCCATGGCAGTGGTGGACGAGCAATGGCGCAGTTGATAGAAGAGCTGTTTTTAAAACACTTCGACAACGAACTACTGCGGCAGGCCAATGATCAGGCCAGTTTTGAAGTGGACGCCGGACGAATGGTGATGAGTGTGGATGGACATGTTATCTCGCCACTCTTTTTCCCCGGCGGCGATATCGGCTCCCTTGCGGTTCATGGCACCATCAATGATGTGGCTATGTCCGGTGCCCGACCCAGTTACCTCTCTGCAGGTTTTATTCTGGAGGAGGGGTTTCCTCTTGCAGATCTGGAGCGCATCGTAATCAGTATGGCCCAGGCTGCCAGTGATGCGGGTGTGCCGATAGTAACCGGTGATACCAAGGTGGTGGAAAAAGGTAAGGGGGATGGTGTCTTCATCACAACCACAGGTATCGGGGTAGTGCCGAAAGGGGTCGCTATTTCCGGCGACCGCGCTCAGGTTGGTGATGTGATCCTGGTTAACGGCACTATGGGTGACCATGGTGTGACCATCATGTCGAGCCGGGAGAACCTGACCTTTGAGACAACGTTAACCTCTGACTCAGCTGCCTTGCACCACTTGGTAGAGAAGATGGTGGATAGAGCGCCCGACATTCACTGTCTGCGTGATCCCACCAGGGGTGGTCTGGCGACGACATTGAATGAATTGGCTCGTCAATCTCAAGTTGGTATGCATCTGCTTGAAGCGGATATTCCAGTCAAACCGGCAGTGGCTTCCGCCTGTGAGCTGCTTGGTCTAGATCCGCTTTATGTGGCCAATGAGGGTAAGTTGATCTGTATCTGTTCCGCAGAAGATGCAGAGCAGTTATTGCCGGTTATGCGACAGCATCCATTGGGACGGGAGAGCGCCATCATTGGGCGGGTAACCGAAGATCCTCACCACTTTGTGCAGATGGAGACGCTGTTTGGTGGCAGCCGGGTGGTTGACTGGCTCTCCGGTGAACAGCTGCCAAGAATCTGCTGATCAGGTTATATCAATGCGTATACTGTTTTTGACACACGCTTTTAACAGCCTCACCCAGAGGTTGTTTATAGAGCTTGAAGCTCAAGGCCATCAGCTGTCGGTTGAGTTTGATATCAACGATACAGTTGCACAGGAGGCAGTTTCTCTTTTCAAACCCGATTTAATTATTGCCCCCTTCCTGAAGCGGGCCATAGCGGAATCGATCTGGCGTAACCAGACCTGTCTTGTGGTGCATCCCGGTATACCCGGTGATCGGGGGCCATCATCCCTGGATTGGGCGATTCTTCAAGGGCAATCCCGTTGGGGGGTGACTGTTTTACAGGCCAATGGCGAAATGGATGGTGGTGATATCTGGGCCAGTTGTGAGTTTGAAATGCGCCAGGCCAGCAAGGGCAGTCTCTACAGAAATGAAGTAACAGAAGCCGCGGTGCAAGCTGTGCTGCTTGCGGTTGATCGTTTTCAGGGCGGTGAATATAAACCGCAGTCCCAGAAGCATCTTGACCCTTTAACCAGTGGAGATTGGCAGCCGCTCATGCCTCAGGCAGAACGCGCTATCGACTGGAACTCGGATACTACCGATCAGGTTATCAAAAAGATCCACTCCGCTGATGGTATGCCAGGGGTTAAACAGGAACTCTTTGGCCAGACATTCTATCTCTACGATGTCAGGGCAGAGTCCAGACTATCCGGCAAACCTGGTGAGCTCATTGCCAGATGCGGTGCAGGGATCTGTATAGCCACACTTGATGGCGCTGTCTGGATTGGTCATCTCAAAGCCTGTGACGGCGAGCATCACTTTAAACTGCCTGCCAGCCTCTTGCTGGCTGATGAGGTGAGCAATCTGCCTGAAATCGAAGCGGATGAAGAGAGTGGCTACCGTGAAATCTGGTATCAAGAGGCTGACCGGGTCGGCTATCTACACTTTCCATTTTATAACGGTGCTATGAGTACCAAGCAGTGTCAGGATTTACTCGATGCATACCGTCTTGCAAAGCAGTGTGATACCCAGGCGATTGTACTTTTAGGAGGCCCCGATTACTGGTCGAACGGCATGCACCTCAACTGCATTGAAGCGGCTGACAGTCCCGCTGATGCCTCTTGGGAAAACATCAATGCCATTGATGATCTTGCGCTGGAAATCGTTACCACTGAAAGCCATCTGACAATTGCCGCTCTGCAAGGCAATGCAGGCGCCGGAGGTGTTTTTCTGGCTAGGGCTGCGGATGAGGTATGGGCCAGAAAAGGCGTGATCCTGAATCCCCATTACAAGGATATGGGAAACCTCTATGGCTCAGAGTATTGGAGTTATCTGCTACCCCGCTATGTCGGGGAAGAGCATGCTGCAACCATCATCAACAATCGTCTGCCGTTGGGTGTACCCCAGGCTGCTGAATTGCAGTTGGTCGATCGGGTCGTTGATAGCAGCAGTCAGTTATTCATTTCTCAGGTCAAACGTCTTGCGGTATCGATGATAGGTGCACCAGCGTTTGCAAAGCGTCTACATTATAAGAATGTTCGCCGCAGTGCGGATGAGCGTCAAAAACCCCTGTCTAGTTACAGGGAAGAGGAACTGGAACAGATGAAACGCAATTTCTACGGCTTTGATCCAAGCTACCATATTGCCCGGTACAACTTTGTACACAAGGTTGCCAAGTCCCGCACACCACTGACGATCGCTCGACATCGTCGTAGTGACACAATCTGGAAATATGCATCATGAGCCCACGTCCTACTGTTTTGATAGTTGATGATGAAGTCCGCAGTTTGGAGACGCTTGAGAGAATCTTAGAGGATGACTTCGATATTCAGACTGCTCAGAATGTCGAACAGGCCAGGCTCATTCTGCAGAGCAAATGGGTGCAGCTCATCCTCTGCGATCAGCGTATGCCCGATATGACCGGTGTGGAGTTTCTAAAGCAGGTTCGTGAACAGTGGCCCGATGTGATTCGAATGATCATCTCAGGTTATACCGATTCTGAAGATATCATCAGCGCAGTAAATGAAGCGGGCATCTACCAGTTCATTACCAAGCCCTGGCATCCGGACAGTCTGATTCTACTGTTGAAGAATGCAGCTGAACTATTCGAGTTACAGCGCAAGAATGAGGTTCTCAGTGTCGAGTTGAAGATGTCCCCCAGTCGTCTGCAATCGTTGATGGATAAAAAAAGCAAGCGACTGCGTGAGGATTACAGTTGCGATGATCAGATTGTACGCAGCCCCCAAAGCTGCATGAATCAGGTCTGCGAAAAGATACGAAGAGTCTCACCCTATGACATCTCTGTGTTACTGACCGGTGAATCCGGAACAGGTAAAGAGTTGGCAGCCCGAGCGCTGCACTACAACAGTAATCGTTGGCAACAACCCTTCGTGGTTGAGAATTGCGGCGCACTGCCCGACGAACTGCTGGAGAGTGAGTTGTTTGGATATAAACGAGGCGCCTTTACCGGAGCGGTGGAAGATCGTGCCGGACTGTTTGAACGAGCCAATGGCGGCACGGTGTTTCTTGACGAGGTAGGTGAAGTTTCACCCGCATTTCAAGTGAAGTTACTTCGAGTGTTGCAAGAGGGTGAGATACGCCCGCTGGGCAGCAGTCAGACCCGGCAGGTTGATGTACGCATCATTGCTGCCACCAACCGGGACTTGGAACAAGAGGTGAGAGAGGGAAGATTTCGTGAGGATCTCTACTACCGACTGGCCTCAGTAACGATACAGTTGCCGGCACTGCGCGAACGCAAGATAGATATTCCATTGATCGCCAACACTATCCTTGAGGCCTCAATCAAACAGTTGGGCAAAGAAGTTGAGGGCTTTACTACTGAAACCCTGGCCTGTATGCAGGCCTACCATTGGCCCGGTAATGTACGGGAACTGCAGAACGAAATCCGCCATATGTTAGTGATGGGGGAGAGTGATTTACTTGGCGCTGATCTACTCTCGCCAAGGGTTTTAAGAGCCGCGCCTGAAGAGGATGAAGCCGATATGCTGATGATGGGTGAGCTGCAGGGGTCACTCAAGGAGCGTGTTGAATCACTAGAGGCTCGTATTCTCAAAGAGTGTCTGATTCGTAATCGTTGGAATAAGAGCCAGGCAGCGAAAGAGATGGGGCTCTCACGTGTCGGTCTGCGCAGCAAACTGGAGCGTTATGGTTTGGAGAAGATCGAACAGCTTAGAGATGATGAAGATATGGTGGTCTGAGCCATTAGAGAAATAATTGGTTCGACAGGTACATTACCAATATGACGTAGGGTGCGGCCCTGCCGCACCAAACCCATAACATCGACAGTAAAACCATAAGATGCATACCTTATCAATACACTCAAATGACCCGGAATCAATGACCCATTAACATGGAGCAGTTATGACAGAGACCAAGCTATCTCAAACTACTAGCCTGATCGACAAGGTGGGTATGGAAACACCAATGGAATTCACCGAATCCACTGAGCATGCCTGGATCGATGTGATTCAGAAGATGGATAAGGTCTATGCCGATCTGGTGCATTATCAAGTGGAGCTGGAACAGAAGAACGCGGAGCTGGAAGAGACACAACAGTTTATCCGCAGCGTACTTGAGTCGATGACAGAGGTATTGATTGTTTGTGATGTGCAGGGTCGTATCCTGCAAGTGAATCAGGCATTGGAGGATCTGACCGGTAAACCTGAAAGCGAATGGTTGCATCGATCTTTTGTCGAACTTTTCGGTTCTGAGTCGCAATCACTGGTAGGTGGGTTCGCAGAAAAATTAGGCAGTGATGCGATTGTCGATTGTGAAGTGAGTCTGCAAACCCTCGAAGGGGGCACCATGCCTCTGGCGATGAACTGCTCCTCCCGTTACGACGTTAAAGGACGCCTAATGGGTATGGTATTGATAGGCCGGCCCGTTGGAGAACTGAGACGAGCCTATGAGAAACTCAACAAGGCGCATGGCGATCTGAAACAGACCCAGGAGCAGTTGGTTCATTCTGAGAAGATGGCTTCACTCGGTCGCCTGGTGGCTGGTGTTGCTCATGAGTTGAACAATCCAATCAGTGTTGTGTTCGGAAATATGCATGCTTTGAAACGCTACGCTGAAAGGATCAACGGCTATCTGACTGAAGTAGGGGGTCACCTGCAACCTGAACTTCATCAACAACTTCGTGAAAATCATCGTATCGATCGCATTGAATCGGATATGGGGCCATTGATCGAAGGCACCATGGAGGGGGCTGAACGCATCAGTAACATTGTACTTGATCTGCGGCGCTACTCCGGAGTGCAAAAAGAGAGTGAGGAATCCTTCGACCTGCATCAAGTGATTAAAACAGCCATCCACTGGGTTGTGAAAGCGGCGCGGGAGCAGTTGGAAGTCATATTTGATTTAAGGGGAGAATTTCTGATTACCGGACGTCAGGGGCAGGTTCACCAGATTCTCATCAACCTTTTGCAGAATGCTATCGATGTCATGGAGGGACAACAAAAACCAAGACTGACCATCCACTGTGTTAAAGAAAATGAGAACGTCCTGGTCAGTGTTAAAGATGAAGGCGCAGGTATTCCAAAGCAGGATCTGAAAAAGATATTCGACCCATTCTTTACCACTAAAGAGGTAGGCAAGGGAACCGGTCTTGGACTCTACATCAGCTACGGCTTGGCAAGAGATATGGGGGGGGATCTGAAGGCAGGTAATCACCCTGAGGGTGGCGCCATCTTTACCCTTCAACTTCCACGCAACGGAGCTGGCGATGGCTGAAACTGAGCACCAGCCTCTGAATCTTCTATGGCTGCAATCCGGCGGCTGTGGCGGTTGCACGCTCTCTCTGCTCTGTGCCGAGGCTCCGGATATTTTTACCACACTGCAGAGTGCGGGAATCAATCTGCTCTGGCACCCTTCAATCAGTGAAGCTTCTGGCAGTGAACTGATAGAGCTGTTGCAGGATATTCTGCATGGAGAGGTGCCTCTTGATCTGCTCTGTCTCGAGGGTTCGGTGGTGTGCGGACCTAATGGCAGCGGTAAATTTCATCGACTGGCCGGTACTGGTCAACCGATGATGCAATGGATTGAAAAACTTGCCAAGGTGGCGCGGCATGTGGTCGCTGTTGGTAGTTGTGCCGCCTATGGGGGCATCACCGCAGCAGGCGGTAATCCCAGTGAATCCTGCGGTCTCCAGTATGATGAGAGTATTGAAGGGGGCTTGTTGGGTAAGCAGTTCGCTGACCAGGAGGGCCTGCCTGTTATCAATATTGCTGGTTGTCCTGTACATCCAAACTGGGTTAGCGAAACTCTGCTACAGATCGCCTGTGGTGAGCTGAAGCATGAGCACCTTGATCGCTATGGTCGTCCTCGAAGCTATGCAGATCATCTGGTTCATCATGGTTGCCCTCGCAATGAGTACTATGAATATAAGGCCAGTGCCGAAAAGTCCTCTGACCTGGGTTGTATGATGGAGCACATGGGGTGCTTGGGCACTCAGGCCCATGCCGACTGCAATACCCGTCTGTGGAATGGAGAAGGGTCCTGCTTAAGGGGAGGATACGCCTGCATCAACTGTACTGCGCCAGGCTTTGAAGAGCCGGGACACCCCTTCACAGAGACACCAAAGATTGCCGGTATACCGGTTGGCTTGCCTACCGATATGCCCAAGGCCTGGTTCGTTGCTCTGGCCTCATTAGCCAAGGCCGCTACGCCTAAACGCCTCAAAGAGAATGCAGTGGCAGACCATATTCGAGTACCTCCAAGCCGTAAATTGAGTGATAAATCATGAGTCGACGCATTGTTGGTCCCTTCAATCGGGTGGAAGGGGATCTGGAGGTCGAGTTGGAGATAGAAAACGAGCAGGTCACCTCTGCTCAAGTCTCCTCATCCCTCTATCGAGGCTTCGAGCAGATCTTACAAGGTAAAGACCCAGGTGATGCACTGGTCTATACACCAAGGATCTGCGGTATCTGCTCCGTATCCCAATCGGTTGCAGCTGCCCGTGCCCTGTCTGAGTTGTCAGGTGTTGCCATGCCATCAAACGGCGACCTATCAATCAACCTGATTCTGGCGAATGAGAATGTGGCGGATCATCTGACCCATTTCTATCTCTTTTTCATGCCCGATTTTGCCCGTGAGACCTACAGTAACGAAGCCTGGTATCCCGGAATCGCAGAACGGTTCCGCGCACAAACCGGTACAGCAGCCCCTGAGATGCTGGCAGCCCGCGCTCAGTTTATGCACCTGATGGGATTGATGGCTGGCAAGTGGCCCCATAGTCTGGCGATACAGCCCGGTGGTGTCAGCCGCTCGATTGAGATGCAAGAGAAAGCCAGGCTGCAGGCGATACTGTTCGGTTTTCGCCGTTTCCTGGAGAGCCGGCTTTTTGGTGATACTCTGGAGAGAATCGATGCCCTGGCTTCTGCCGAGGCGCTTCAGGAATGGATAGCTGATCACCCCCTTGACCACAGCGATTTCAGATCTTTTCTTGAAGTGGCAGCGCAACTCAAACTGGATCAACTTGGAAGAGGCAGCGACCGCTTTATGAGTTACGGGGCCTACCAGTTGCTGGGTCAGTATAGCTTTCGCCAAGGTGTCTGGGATCAGGGAGCGGCTGCTCTGGATACTTCACTGATTACCGAGGATATCAGCCACAGCTGGATGAAATACCAGGCTGCCCCCAAGCATCCCTTCGAGGGTATTACACTACCCGATGCGGATGTTGCAGAGGCCTATAGCTGGTGTAAGGCGCCTCGTCTGGATGGCAAAGTTATAGAGGTCGGTGCCTTGGCCCGACAGCAGATTGATGGCCATCCACTGATTCGGGATCTGGTATCTCAAAGCGGTGGAAATGTAAGAAACCGAGTAATCGCCAGGCTGTTGGAGATTGCACGGGCGGTGATGTTAATGGAGTCCTGGGTCAGGGAGATCCACCCCAAGGAGCCCTTCTGTAATCACGCCTCAATGCCCAAGGAAGCGCAAGGGGCTGGCTTGGTGGAGGCAGCCCGAGGGAGTCTGGGGCACTGGATAAAGATCAGACACGGACGCATTCTCAACTATCAGATAGTTGCGCCAACCACCTGGAATTTTTCACCTCGTGATGCCGCTGGGCAACCCGGCGCCCTCGAATTGGCTCTACAAGGTGCTCCTCTCAGAGCAGGGGAGAAAGATCCAGTCTCAGTACAACATATTGTCCGCTCCTTCGATCCCTGCATGGTTTGTACAGTCCATTAAAGATATCTTTGTCGAAACATATCGACTATTCTCAACCCGACATATTGAATTGCCGGGTTAATGGTTAACTTCCAATAGCTTTTGGTGGGCCCTACCCAATTCAGGGTATAAAGCTGTTATTAAACATCGCCTTTAAATAGAGCTATTCGTGGTTCTAACTCTATTAACTCTTAGGGAGTTCTGAGCAAGCTTTGTAGCGACACCTTGCCGATAAAATATGCTCTCTTCGTTTCTGAGCTTAATGGACTATAGACAAGGCATTAACTAGAATTGGAAATATAGGGATCATTAGCTTGTTTTATTCATTTGATCAGGTACCGGTTTATACCATTCTTTGCTAACGCGACCATGGAAATTACCTGAAAGTTTAAATCTGCTAGATTACTCGCAGATCTATTTAATCTGTATTTAAGGGATTACCTTCATGGCCGGTAGCAATAAACCCAAAAGTGGCACTCAGGCCGCTTCCCGCAAAAAAAAGCAGCCGAAAAGATCAGCTAGTAAAAAAACAACTGAAAAACATATAGATACACCTATTGTTGGAATCGCTGCTTCAGCTGGTGGGCTGAAGGCTTTCAAATCTCTGCTCTCCAAGCTGCCTGGCGATTCAGGAATAAGTTTTGTACTGATTCAGCATCTCTCTCCCAACCATAAATCGATACTGTCAGAACTGCTTAGCAAGGATTGTCATCTACCCGTTGTAGAGATTACCGATGGTATGACCATTGCCCCTGATCATGTCTATGTCATACCGCCAAATGAGCAATTGACTCTGTTACATAACACTCTGATTTTCCTGCCTAATGTCGATAATAAACGACACTATAATCCCGCTGATGTTTTTTTTCAGAGTCTGGCCGAGGATCGAGGTGCAGCAGCCGTTGGGGTTGTGCTTTCAGGAACAGCCTCAGATGGCACTCTGGGTTGCCGCGCCATCAAGGAGGTCGGTGGCATAACCTTCGCTCAGGATAACGAGAGTGCAGAGTATGACGGCATGCCGGCAAATGCAGTAGCAGCCGGCTGTATCGATTTTGTTTTAGCACCGGCAGAGATTGCCAAGGAGTTGGTTCGGATTGCTAAACACGCTTCACTGCGCCCCAGTGTAGCTGTAGACCATGATGAGGAGGTTCTCACCGCCACGCCTGAACAGCTGAATAAAATTTTCATACTACTACGGGCACGTACCGGTAACGATTTTTCCTACTACAAGGCGACAACCATTAAACGGCGTATAAATCGTCGCATGCTGCTACACAAAATCGATCGGATCTCCCAATATATTGTCTTGCTGCAGAAAGAGCCGCAAGAGATAGATGCTCTGTTCCAGGATATCCTGATTAATGTGACAGCCTTTTTTCGCGACCCTGAAAGTTTTGAGGGTTTACAAGCTAGCGTCTTTCCAAAGCTGCTGGACAAGCGGCCAAAAGATGCATCAATCCGGATCTGGGTGCCAGGATGCTCGACAGGTCAGGAAGTCTACTCAATTGCGATTTCACTGATTGAATATCTTGGTGGTCGGGTCACTAGTTTTCCGATCCAGATATTCGGCAGCGATATCGACCAAAGCGCCATCGAGAAAGCACGTAGTGGAATCTACCCCGAAAATATAGAGGATGAGATCTCCCGTGTGCGCCTGAACCGCTACTTTCACAAGGTCTCAGGAGGTTATCAAGTCAACAAACAGTTACGGGATATGTGTGTGTTTGCGGTGCATAATGTGATTAAGGATCCACCTTTTTCACGTCTCGACCTGATCAGTTGTCGGAATCTTCTGATCTATCTAGGTAGCACACTGCAGAAGAAGGTGTTGCAGGTGTTTCACTATGCTTTGCAACCCAATGGATTCTTACTGCTTGGCTCTTCTGAAACCATAGGCAGTCTGGCTGACCTGTATGCCCTGAAAGATAAAAAAGCCAAGATATACCAGAAGAAATCAGTTGCTGCACATCTCAAAAACGATATGGTTTTTCGATCGAATCATAATCCTGTGACTATTGAGATCCCTCAGATCACCCACGATAGTGGACAGGTCTACGATCTTGAGAGAGAGGCTGACCGTCTACTGCTGGATAAATATGTTCCTCCCGGGATTATTGTCAATCCTGACCAAATGGTTGTCAGATTTCTCGGACGTACCTGGCCCTATATCGAACCCTCAAATGGGGCAGCCTCCCTTAATCTATATAAGATTGCCCATCCGGATCTGGTTGTCGAATTGCGTGCTGCTATCCACAATATCACCAAAGAGGGCGGCAGAGTGCGTAAGGAAAATGTTCGATTAAAGGTCGATGGTGAACCGCTGCGCGTGGATATTCAGGTGTTGTCGCTGGGCGGGGCGATCCAGGGTGAGGATAATCTGCTGGTGATGTTCGAACCACACCCGGCACCAACGATAGAGCAGTCAGTCGCTGGAGAATTAACACCTGGAGATAGTGAAAACTTCGAAGCTCTGTCAGCACGTAACGCCGAGTTGGAACGAGAAGTAACGACTACTCGTGAATACATGCAGTCAATTGTTGAAGAACAAGAGGGTACCAATGAGGAGTTGCGTTCTGCAAATGAAGAGATCCAGTCCACCAATGAGGAGTTGCAGAGCACAAACGAGGAGATGGAGACCGCTAAAGAGGAGTTGCAATCCGCCAACGAGGAGTTGTCCACCGTCAACGAGGAGTTGGAGACTCGCAATCAGGAGCTGGCCCGCTCCAATGATGACCTGACCAATCTGTTATCGAGTGTCAATCTACCGATCCTGATGCTTGGGCCAGATCTACGCATACGCCAGTTTACCCAAGCGGCGGAGAAACTGCTTAACCTTATCGATACCGATGTGGGCAGGCCTATCGGTAATATCAAACCAAATATTGAGATTGGCGATTTAGAGTCGGAAGTCTTGCACGTGATCGATACGATGGTCACAAAGTCAATAGAGATAGAAGATGATCAGGGCCACTGGTACTCGGTCCGCATACGCCCATATAGGACACTGGACAATCATATTGATGGCGCAGTGATCACTTTTATCGATATCGATGCGATAAAGGATATCGACCGCATCAAAAAATCGCTGCAAGAGGAGATGCGTTTGGCCGCAGTTGTAAGGGATTCGAGTGACGCCATAACTGTGCAGGATCTGGATGGCAATATTCAAGCCTGGAATCCTGCAGCCGAGCGTCTCTACGGCTACACTGAACAGGAAGCTCTAAGCTTGAATGTAAAACAGATCGTCCCGAATAGTGGTCAGGCAGATCTGGCGAAGCTGCTGCAAGCCATTCAAGAGGGAAAAAATATAGATCCAATAGAGCTGGAACGAGTAACGAAAGCTGGCGATATATTGAAGGTCTGGCTGGTAGCCAGTGCCCTGCTGGATGGACATGGGAAACCCTTTGCCCTCTCTACAGCAGAACGTGTGATGGCTAACTGAACTAAGGAGAGTATCATGAGCCGATACAGCAGCCTCAGTCGCATAGAGCTTGAAAAAATGCTCAGTCAATCTGAGGATCTGCTGCATCTGGAAAAGGATACAGACTCTGAACATCTGCTGCATGATCTACAACTCCATAAAATTGAACTTGAGATCCAAAATCGGGATTTGATCGAATCGCAGCAGGAGTTGGAAATCATACGTGATCAATATGCTGAACTCTATGATTTCGCTCCTGTGGGTTATTTGACCCTTGATAACCACGGGATTATAAAAAATCTTAATTTAACAGCTGCTGCGATGTTGGGTGCTGAACGTTCACGATTGTTGAATAGACCCCTCTCAACACAAATGGCTGCGGGAATGAGTCGTCTGCTGTTTGATCATATACGTGATGCATTCGCTGAAGATCGTCTGATTTCAAATGACTTTACACTGAAAATCTCAAAAGAGAGTAATAACCGCTATGTCAGAGCGGATAGTATCATCCATACAAGTTTAGACGGTGAAATCTGTTGCCTGATGAATCTGACAGATACCACAGAGCGCCGCAAGACAGAAATGGCGGTAATTGATGAGCGTACATTTCTGCAGCATGTTATTGATGGTGTCGATGATCCCATCATGGTGATCGGTCTCGACTATAAAGTGTTAAGAATGAATCTTGCGGCAAAACAAGTTGCCAGTACATTGAAACTCGATTCGCAGAATCTCTGCTGTTATCAGCTTTCCCACAACAATGAGAAACCTTGTTCGGGTAATGATTACCCTTGTCCGCTACAGATTGTACTGCAAACCCGATCACCCAGTAAGGTTGTTCACAGTCATGTTTCAGAAATGGGGGTAAATCGAAGATTTGAGATCTCGATCAGTCCACTGTTTGATGATAATGGTGAGATTATTGGGGTTATTGAATCATCTCATGACATAACAGAACACCTGGAATTACTCGATGAGCTGAAGAAACGAGAACTGAGTTATGCGCATCTGGCACAACATGATCCACTGACAGGACTGCCCAATCGTCTGCTGTTCGCAGACCGTCTGAGTCAGGCGATCCACGTTGCTCACCGAAGCAAAACAACAATTGCAATACTGTTTGTCGATCTGGATCGATTCAAAGAGGTCAATGACAGCTTCGATCACGCCTGTGGAGATGAAGTACTGAAAGAGGTTGCAAAACGGTTTCAGGCTCTGTTTCGGGAAGATGATACCATTGCAAGAATGGGGGGGGATGAATTTACTGTAATACTCACACACATCAAAAATGAATCAAATGGCGCGCTGGTCGCGAAAAAGTTGCTCAATACTTTCAGAAAACCATTTACTATAAATGGTCATAAACTGTTTCTCGGCGCAAGTATTGGTATCAGCCTCTATCCTGAACATGGGGATAGCGTCGATGATCTGGTTCGTAATGCAGATTCTGCGATGTACCGGGCTAAGGAAGAGGGCAGAAATACCTTCCAGTACTATTCGGAAGAGTTGACCAGCAAAGCATTTGAACGTGTTTTTCTGGCATCCAGCCTTCATGGTGCTATGAAAAATAACGAGTTGATACTCTATTATCAGCCCCAGTTTGAGCTGGTATCCAAGAAAATTTGTGGTATTGAAGCACTCATAAGATGGCAAAACCCAGAACTTGGATTAGTAACACCCAATAAATTCATTCCTTTGGCAGAGGAGTCGGGAATTATTAATAAAATGGGTAAATGGATATTGAGAGAAGCCTGCCAACAAATGAAAGCCTGGCAGGATTCAGGCTTGATGGATAGTGAGGTGACGATCAGTGTCAACTTGTCAGGGAAGCAGTTCGATCATAACAACCTGGTTCTTGATGTCGAGCATATCCTGAATGACACAGCTCTCGCGCCTGGTTGTTTAGAGGTGGAGATTACAGAGACCATCATGATGCGCTCCACCGAGGTCACCAGCCAAACCCTGTCCAGTCTTCGAGCGCTTGGAGTCAAGGTTGCAATCGATGATTTCGGTACTGGCTATTCGTCGTTAAATTATCTTAAACGACTACCAATCACACGACTTAAAATCGATAAAACGTTTGTTTCTGAAATTCCGGGTGATTTGAATGATGTCGCAATTTCCAAAGCGATCATTTCTATGGGGAGGAATTTATTACTTGATGTACTGGCTGAAGGTGTGGAAACCGAGGAGCAACATCAATTCCTGATTGAGCAGGGTTGTCGTGTTGGGCAGGGCTTTCTTTTCGCACGACCAATGCCTTCAGATGACCTGGAAAAATACCTGAAGAATATAGCTCAGTCCGCTGCAGGCTCATAAAATCAACTTAAGTTAATCCTTGGGCTATTATTTTTAAACGCAAACATTCCCGTTCAATTAACCACGACCACTATTGCGATAGTTGATTAATCTCACTTGATTACACATATCGAGTAAGTGTTGAGAGATACAAAGCACTATACAGCTGAGGATGAGGGGCAGAGGAAAACAGAAATCATCAGTGTGGTAAGTAAAAGCAGGGTGAGTAGCTCTCCTCTCTCCTTAGCTGGAGTGGGCCGGAGAAGGGGGCTCATCAATGCCATCATCGACATCAATAATCAGCATAACAAAGATTGTTTGGCGCACACCCTCTCCCCAACCCCTCTCCCATCAAGGGAGAGGGGCTCTTACACCTCTTCTTCTGGAATAAAGGCGCGATCGTGAAGCATACACCATCACACCCGAAGAAAGAGAGCAGTTGCAGAGAGGGAATATGCCTCCACTACCCAATAGCTGTGACGCTTTGCAGGATCAGAGGTTTCTATTCGGAAGTTTTTACAGCGCCAGCAGGAGATCCCTTGATGTGATTAAAAAGAGAAGATGTGGCTGATCATGTTCCTTTGCTGCAACCCTCTGCCAGTGGATGAAGTTTGCTGCACGGATACCGGATCTCTGAAAAAAACTTCTTTATGCGCCGCCAGGCTCACCAGTAAATTCTACCAGCAGGTCTTCATCAGTAACCACAGTCTGGCAGGCGAGACGAAAGGTTGGGGGTATGTCTTTTACATTCGCACGCTCTTCCTCATGCTTTGGTAGCTTGCCGATTGACTTCAGAACTGTTCTCTCTTTATCTGTCAGCATTGCCCCTTTGATGTGATCTCCATCAAGATGGGTAATCTTTACCAGGCATGAGCCACACTCTCCATCCTGACACTCGAATGGAATTTTAATGTTGTTTTCCTTTGCTACTGCGAGCAAGGTATCGCGTTTACCTGCAATAGCAGAGACTTTCTTGTTTTTTCCCATAATGGGAGAGGAGAAATATATTGTGGCCATTGTGTGCTCCACCTGTGTTGATGACTTAAAAAAAGGATAGTTACTTTGTCCATAGTCAGACATTCAGTCTGCTAGCGGCATACGCTAACTGTTTGGACATGGCGCATCATACGTAAAATAAATGCCTCATGGATAGCACTATTTTTTTTGCACCAAGATAAAGCTTAAGCGGTGTTGAGTTATAGTAATTATAAATATTTCATGCACCAGTAAGATGCGTTTTATCTATATAAATAGTCTGTAAAATAATATTTGCACCATTATGAGGCTTGTGTCCTTTTTTTGATTCAATAGCTTTAATCTTTGCGCACTAATTTGTATCTTATCTGGAAAGCGTGTCACTCTGTTTTTACAATAAAATAGCTTTGGAGTCATCAATGGCCTGGTTATGGTTGTTAGCTGCGGGATTATTTGAAATATTTTTCGCCGTTTTTTTAAAACTGTCGGATGGCTTTACCAAGCCTGGCTATACGATATTGTTTGCTCTGTCTGCATTGCTCTCTTTTTATGCTTTAACAAAGGCAATGCAAATCATTCCAATTGGGACAGCTTACGCGGTGTGGACAGGAATTGGTGCTGTTGGGGTGGTTGTGCTTGGAGCCATACTTTTTTCTGAGCCACTGACGGGGATGAGGCTCTTTTTTATATCAACATTGATCGGTTCGATTATTGGCTTAAAGTTTGTCTCTTGAGGGTGTCGGGAGGATGATTGAATCAGGACTATCAATAACTGCACTTCAACCTTTTCCCATTGATAGGTATAAGCGAATTTCCTGCAAAGTCATTAAAACCAGTGCTCGTGCCCATCGGGCTCGTATTGTAGGGTGGGGTCCAGCCCCACCAATAGCAGTTAAGTGAGCGCCATGGGTCTTAGATTCACAAAATGTTGGAATATCTTGATTCACCTTCTGATTCAGCGCTCTGTTTGATTTCATCGAGTTTTCTGAAAACTTCCATGCTGTTCTCTTCCATCGTTTTAAGCGCGTTCATCAGTGCGCTGTAATCTCGTTCACTCTGAAGGAGTTTGAAAATATCATGTGTCGTTTTATGAACAATCTCATGGGGTTGTTCCAGCGCTTTGTAATAGGGTGAGGATGAGAAAAACTCATCACCTTCGCCTTCGTAGTACCACTTACCGAGTCTGCAGTTGTGGTGATCGACAAATTCAAATGCAGCTTCGCCGTGATTGATTGAGAGATAGGTGTTTACCTTCCACAACATATGGTCCAGCTTTGCCAGCCCCATAAAAACACTGTCAGTTGTTGCCGATATATCACCAAAGTAGCCTTTAACCTCTTCATTGATGTTTTTGAGGTTCTCTTCGAACCCTTTTACCTTGCCCTGGACATCGTCAATACACTCGATCAGTCGGGTTGAGTCACCACCAACAGATTCCACGTTTTGTTGCATGGATTGGATTACATCGTTGGTGTCACTGATTGCTGATTGTGTCTTGTCTGCAAGACCTCGTACTTCATCAGCAACTACGGCAAAACCTCGTCCCTGCTCTCCAGCTCGCGCTGCTTCAATAGCTGCATTCAAAGCGAGGAGATTGGTCTGCTCTGCAATGCCCCTTATAAATGCCAGAATTGAGCTGATTTCAGTGGCGCGGGAAGACATGTTTTTTACAGAGCCTTCTGCATGAGTAGAGAGTCTGGAGAGGTCATCCAATGCCTCTGTGATATGAGATATATCAGTTGTCAGACCTGTAAAATGTGAGCGCACATTCGTAGCACAGCTTAAGGTGTGTTTTGCTGATACGACTGAATCGGCCAGGTCGGATTGAATAATACCCAAGCCAGCTTTCATCTGCGAGTTTTCGAAGGTCATCAACTCATTGAGTTGAGACTCCCCGGATGAGTGCTGTTGAAGTGAGGTTAGGGTTTCAGACTGCCTGTCCAGTTGTTCCTCAAGTGCTGCAGCTTTCTCCCTCAGTTTATTATTTTCCGACTCAAGCTCTACAATGTGAGCCTTATCCTTCCTATTGAACCATCCCATACTGGTATCTCCATGCCGATCCATTTAGAGTTAGATATAGATAGCGTCAGTTTTCTTGATAGCTTTAGCAGGGATATTTGGCTGCGCCTGGCCAGATCTTCAGACTACGATGGCCAGACCCAGTTTAGAATATTCGGTTCAGCCCGTTCAGGGCAGCCACACGATAAGCTTCTGCCATAGTTGGGTAGTTGAATGTGGTTTCTGCGAAATAGAGCAGACTGTTGGCTTCCCCGGGTTGAGCCATGATGGCCTGCCCTATGTGAACAATCTCGGAAGCCTGTTCGCCAAAACAGTGGATGCCAAGGATTTCCAGGGTTTCACGATGAAACAACAGCTTCAGCATACCCACATCATGACCGGTAATCTGCGCCCGCGCGATGGTGCGGAAACTGGCCTGGCCTACCTCATAAGGGATCTTGCTGGCAGTGAGTTCCCGTTCGGTCCGGCCAAGAGAACTGATCTCAGGCAGGGTATAGATTCCAGTTGGAAAGTCATCGATGAGTTGCCAGTCTGCGCTACCGGTAGCTATCTGGGCACCAACAAAACGACCCTGATCGTAACTGGCACTGGCCAGGGCAGGGGGGCCCACCACATCACCCACAGCATAGATATGGGGTAGTGAGGTGGCATAGGTTTTATCGATTTCGATCTGGCCACGATGGTTTACAGTGACTCCTATCTCTTCCAGTCCCATCTGTTCAGTATTACCACTGCGTCCGTTGGCCCAGAGTAGAACATCGGTCTTGAATTTTTTACCCGACTTACAGTGCAGAACGACCCCGTCATCCATTGGTTCAACCTGCTCGTACTCCTCGTCGTGGCGAATCACGGTTCCCTGGTTACGCAGGTGGTAACTCAGTGCATCGGTGATTTCATCATCCAGAAAAGATAGTAGGCGGTCGCGGGTGTTGACCAGATTAACTTTGACATCGAGATTGCAGAAGATCGAAGCGTATTCACAACCGATCACACCAGCACCATAGATGGTGATGGAGTCGGGTGTACTGTCGAGACGTAGTACCGAATCACTATCCAATACTCTGGGATGGTTGAAATCGATATCCTTGGGATGGTAAGGGCGCGACCCGGTTGCAATCACAAAGTGATCCCCTGTGACCTCTTCACTCACCCCCCGATCCTGCATGATCTCCAGTCGGTGAGTATCGATGAATCTTGCTCTGCCATGAATGACATCGATTCTATTTCGGGCATAGTGTCGCAGGCGACTGCGCACCTGTTCGCTGATCACCTTGCCGGTAGCTTGAAGCAGATCGGAATATTCGACCTGAATCTGATCCTGAGTATGTTGGAAGAGGGGATTCTTCCGATAGTCGCGCAGCAACTGAATGTTGTGTCGAAGTGCCTTGGAAGGGATCGTGCCCCAATGGGTGCATCCTCCGCCCACTTTGTCATGTGCTTCGATTACCGCTACCCGCTTGCCGCTCTTTACCAGCTTCATGGCAGCCCCTTCACCACCGGGACCACTGCCAATCACTACTACATCAAAATGCTTTGCACTCATTGCTACTCCGCCATTGGTTCAGCTTGTCTAGGCAACAGTCTATCAGTAATTTCGCGGTGCAGCATTCACTGCGAAATCAAATCAACCAGAGACATTGATGCCAGAACCCCATAAGTCAGTGGACATTCGATCTCTCTGTTATCTGACCCTAGTGAGATTTGAGAGATGTAAAAGCATTACTCAGTAGAGAATAAAAAGCAGAACAATTACAAATCATCAGAGTGGTAAGGGGAGGGTGAGTATGCAACTGGGATCTTACTCCCCTCTCCCCATGCGGGAGAGGGGGGATCATAAACACCGTCATCTGCCTAATTGATGCTGATCGTTAATCTGCTTTGATTCACGGCAAAATTCCATAAATCCATCAAGTTCCATTGCAGGTGCGATCAGATCACCTTGGACAATATTGCATTCATAGTTTTTAAGACGATCTAATGTCTGCTGCTCCTCAATACCCTCAGCAACAATTTTGATGCCCAGTTTTCTTGCCATGCTGATCGTTCCTTCAACGATGATTGCATCAGTCTCCTGAGTGGTGATGTCTTTGATCAGCATTCGGTCAATCTTAATTACATCAATAGGCAGATTCTTAATATACGCAAGAGATGATTGGCCTGTACCGAAATCATCGATGGCCAGGGTGAAGCCCGCCTGGCGCAACTGATCCAGCTTATTTACCGTTTCATCGAGATCCTGCATCAGCGCATGCTCCGTTACTTCAAAAGTCAGGCGTTTGGCATCAATGGCATGATTATTAATAGTTGACATGATATTCGCCACGAACTCTCGCTCAGTAAACTGAAGCGGGCTGACATTTATGGAAACCTTAAACGCATCATCCACCAATCTTGACTCTTCCAGGGCATTGATATGCTGGCAGACCAGTTCCACTACCTGTTTGCCTAGCTCGATAATTAGCCCACTCTGTTCGGCATATTCTATGAAATTGTCTGGTGCGACCAGGCCGTCCTGTGGATGGTGCCAGCGAACCAGCGCCTCTGCGCCAATCATATTACCATCCATCGTGACCATTGGCTGATAGTGGAGAACCAGGTCGTTATTTTTAAGGGCAGTGCGTAGCCCCTGTTCAAGACTCATTAACAGATTTGCCTTCTCTTGCATCTCCGGACTGTAGAGACTGATGCTGTTGCGGCCAACATACTTTGCCTGATACATGGCAAAATCAGCACGCTTTAACAGGTCATTTGGATTGTCAGCATGAATAGGAAAAAGCGCGATACCGATACTCGCTGACATATGAATCTCTTTACCACCAAGCTGGAATGGATGTCTGAGGGCCTGTTGGATTGTTTGGGCTTTCTCTTCGGCTAGATTGATAGCCCCAGGTTCTTGGTCTGCAACCTCGGGCATCAGCAATACAAATTCATCACCACCAAGACGTGTTGCTGTGTCCTCTTCACTAAGGCAGTGATTGAGTCTGCCAGCGAACTGTTTTAGCAGTTCATCACCTTGTTGGTGTCCCATTGAATCATTTAGGGTTTTGAAGTTATCAAGATCGAGAAAAATCAGCGCACCGATATGAGAGTGATGGACTGAACGGGCGATATCTTTGGTCAATCGTTCGATCAGCAGGCGTCGATTGGGTAGGTCGGTCAAGGCATCATGATAGGCTAAGTGTTCTATTATCTTACGTGAATGCTGTTGCCTGATGCCCATTGCAAGCGCTTCATATAAATTCCGATGAATACGAATTGCCCCAACACTCATTACGATCAGGTAGACGCAAGTCATAATGCCCAGGCCGATATTTGCTGGTCCACCAAATGAGAGCAAGCGAGCCAGTAGAGGGACGATAACCAGAAGAATATAACCCAGTGAAGCAGGAAGTAGCGTGGCTTGTGAGACAACGCCACCAGCAGCCATACCAATCAAGGCAGCAATTATTATGGTTTGGTGAAACTGCTGATCCATTGGTACCAGCAGAAATGCAGCTGATCCCCAGATAACACCTGAGGCCAGGGTGCCCGATATGGCACGCTGTCGCCAGATCTTCAACGAACCATCTTCAGGTTTTTGAGCGTGATAGATGCGGTAAGTGTAGTAGCGATAGAGAGTGAGAATCAGCATCGCGAGATACCAGGTAACCAGTATCTCGGAACGGATCACAGACCACTGGGCGATCAAGATTATGGTGGCATTAATCATGATTGCGATCAGTGCGGAAGGCAGGCCAGTGTAAGACAACTCAACCTGCCTTTGACTGATACGGGCTTTAAAGTCGGGTGGATCGCCGGGTGATGATTCTGTGTATTGCATGGGTTTGATTGGCGGTATAAACCAGATTACGTTTCTATTTTTTTTAGATACTACGATAATGTCAGAAATCAACAGATTAAGGAACCTCTAAACGCTCAGTCTCTATTCAAAGGTCTCTGAATAGAGACTGAGTATCTGACTTTGCAGCTTCATGGAATAGATATAACTATATACTGTTTTCAATTTTCAGCTGAGGTTTTCAGGGCACCATTCTCAAGGGTATTTTTCTCAGCAGTTGTATCTATAAATATTGGGGCATTACTGGATAGAGAGAATCTCTATTCCCATGGTGGAAACTCTCCTTCTTCAGAGAGAGTGTTCATGTGATCGCTCAACGCTTGCATGAATGCTTTGCGATCCCCTTGCCAGTACAGTGCTTCCCCTACAAAGACATCACAAAAAAAGGGCACCAGAACGAAGTCACCTTTGGGAAGAGCCATTCCCAGTCCATGAAGGTAGACAGGTATGACAGGCACATCGGGGCGACGTTGTGCAATATGTGCAATACCAGTTTTGAAACGCCCCAGTTGTTCAGGTTCTCCTCGACTGCCTTCAGGAAAGAGTATCAGTATATCGTCACTATCAAGTGCAGTAATAACTTCTGCCAATGGATCATCGTGACTTGTCTTGATCGATCGTCGAAGCGGAATGATGCCAATTATTTTTAGGGCAAACCAGGCAAGCCATCTGTTCTTTAAAAAGTAGTCCATTGCCGCTACAGGACGAACTTTTGCTAATAGTCGCAGAGGTAGTAGTGACATCAATACAATGGTATCGAGATGACTGTTGTGATTAGCGATGATGATTGCCGGTCCCTCTTTTGGCAAGTGAACTTTTCTGCGAACATTAAGGCCGAGAATGACTAAAACCAGCGGTTTAACAATCAGAATAAAAAAAAGAAGCTGCAACAGTCTGTTCATGAGAACTCAGTAGTGCAGATAGTAGATGAAGTGGAAGAAGAGGGGGGCAGTAAAAGTCAGGCTGTCGACTCTATCCATAATGCCGCCATGTCCGGGAATTAGTGCACCACTGTCTTTTACACCAATATCGCGCTTGATGGCAGAGATAACCACATCACCAAGAAAACCGCTGATACCAATCAGCAGGCCGGCGCCTAAAGCCTCTAGAGAGTTCAGTGGTGTCAAGTAGGGCGCAATCAGCCATGCTGCGAATACAGAGGTCAAGACCCCACCGAGCAGTCCCTCGATGGTCTTCTTGGGGCTGACCTTGGGGACCACAGGATGTCTTCCAAACAGTTTGCCCCAAGTGAATTGGGCAACATCATTGAACTGGGTGAGGAAGACCAGAAAAAAGAGTAGTCCGGCACCACCCGCCAGGTTGTTCTCAGATGGCAGAGCCAATAGAAAGGCGGCATGGCTGAGACTGAATACTGTGGTCATCAATCCCCAATGAAGCGTGCCAGCTGCTTTAAGAAAACCATCTGTCTTGCCTGCGAGTACCATGCGGGCAGGTATCAGCAGAAACATATAGACCGGTATAAAGATGATAAACATGCCATACCAGCCGACTGATACCCAGAAGAATTGTAGCGGGATAGCAACAAAGCCCCAGAATATAACCCGACGGTCTGCCTGGCGTGTAGGGACCATCGATAGAAACTCTTTAAACGCCAGAAATGAGATGAATGCCAGGAAGAGAATGGAGATAGTGGTTGAAACAGCGATAGCGAATGTAAAGATCGCCACCATGATCCACCAGGATTTTATTCGCTCACCGAGTTCTTGGTAATCTGATCCAGTTTGACTTCTAAGTACCTTGACCAGGATGGTTGAGAATATCAACAAGCCATAGACACCAGCCAAGGCCCAGATCACTGGAGAGGAGAGGTTGCTCACAGGCTATCTCCCTGGGGTGACTCTTTTAAAGCACTACGAGCACGATTTACCAGGGTGACAATGGAGAGAGCCAGCATGGCCCAAAGCAGCCAGTCAGACCAAGCGCCGGCTTCGATTCCAATACCCAGCAACAGAGACAACAGACCGAATCCAAAGGCTCTGTCACTCTTACCGAATGGGCCATCATATCGTCTTGATGCGCCAATCTGGATAGCGACCACCCCCATCATCTCAACCATTACCGAGACAAGAACAAGCACAATCAAGGGTAGAGCATTGATCCCGGAGAGCAAGGCAATAGGCAGGTAGAGTGCACAGTCAGATATTACATCCCCCATCTCATTCAGCACAGCGCCGAGTCGGCTCTGCATCTGATGCTCCCGTGCGAGCATGCCATCGATGGCATTGAGAGCCATGCGTAGAAACAACCATAGTGGCATCAACAGCAGTAATAATCGGTTTTCTGGATTGATTGCGATGGCAGCACCAAGCGCTATTGAGAGCAACATCGCGGTGATGGTGACCATGTTGGCAGTGATGCCGAATTTGACCAGGGAACTGTTTAGAGGACGCAGCAAACTCTGAAAACGGGGTTTCAAGTCATAGATGCTGGGCATAAAAGTTCCTTAATTTGTTATGAATATTCGTCCATGAGAACGTAACTTAGATCATATTAGCTTATTTAAAACAGTGGAAGCAATGACAGTTGAGGGGGTGTGTTTATAATTCATATGGCCATTCAATGTCTTCGTTAGTGGTAGCTTAAAAGAGAAGGCCTGGTCTCAGATTTGTGAAAAGATCCCTGAGAATTATTGATTTCTCAATTGATCCCATAGGTCACAAAATTGAGATCAAAAAACCTTACACATCGCGTAGGGTGGGGCCATGCCCCACCAAATAGCGAGTGAGGCCCGCTCAAGTGGGTGGATGGGATAGAACTTGAATGACTAGAGAACCAGCTTTATTCTGTTTTTCACCTTATCTGGTGGGGCATGGCCCCACCCTACGGTACTATCTAAAGCTAGTCCCCTCTCTCTATTTTCATCAAGTTATCAAGCTACTGTTTCGTCCATCTGGGCGAGTCACTTTTCAGAGATTGGGAACGAGGGCAAAACCTTACACATCGTGTAGGGTGGGGCCATGCCCCACCAAATAGCGATAGAGGCCCGCTCAAGTGGGTGGATGGGATAGAACTTGAATGACTAGAGAACCAGCTTTATTCTGTTTTTCACCTTATCTGGTGGGGCATGGCCCCACCCTACGGTACTATC